>NZ_JBBCBO010000040.1:0-20442 GCF_037203865.1 Variovorax sp. CCNWLW186
GTGGCGCTGCGCAGCCACAGCCCGCTGCCGCCGCTGCCGCCGCCGCCGGCCTGGGAGAAGGCATCGCCGCCCGCGCCACCGGCGCCGCCGGTGAAGACGCCGCTGGCGGCCGCATCGGCCAGGGGGTCGAGCAGCGTGGCGCCATGGCCGCCTGCGCCGCCGCCGCCCGCGGCCCAGTAGCCGTGGCCGCCGGCGCCGCCCGCACCGCCGGTGGCGGAGAAGCTGGCCGCAGTGGTGGCCGGGCTCATGGCGTTGCCGATCTGGCCGCCGCCGCCACCGCCGCCATAGCCGTTGCCATTGGCAAAGTCGCCGGTCTGCGATTGGCCGGCGATGCCGGCGTCGCCCTGCCACACGCCGGGCGAGAGCTCGGTGGTGGAGGCACCGGCGGCCCCGCCCGCGCCCGGAGTGGCACCGCCGAAGCTGCCGATGTCGGCGGCGCTGCCGGCGCTGGGGCCGCTCTCGGTGGAGGCGCCACCGTCGCCGCCGTAGGAGTTGAAAGTCGTGTCGTTGAGCCCGCCGCTACCGCCCTGGCCGTCGCTGCCGCCATTACCGCCGTGCAACACGGTCTCGCCCACGGGCTGGCCGCCGAGGCCGCCAGCCGCGCCCGCGGGCGAGGCCAGGGCCACGCCGAGCAGCAGCACAGACAGGGCGATGGCGTGCAGGGGAAGGTCGGTCACGGCTCGCACGGGGGGCGTGCCGACAGGTGAATTCCAAAAAACGCGAATAGTCTTGTTCACAGCCTCATCCTTAATGCTTAAGTTCTTGCGACCGCATCCAGGCAGGCGTTTTGAAAAGTTGCCTCCACTGACCCGGATCCCGTTCCGCAGGGTCAATGTAAACAGACGTACTAACTCGTGACATACCCCATCGGGTACCTCGTTTGAGGCAGGTCAGCGAGCGGCGGAACGCACCGCGCCGCCTCAATCAACAAAGGCAACCGCACGCAAATCGCGCCGCGGCGGAGGAAAAAACGCAGCCAAATACCCAAGCTTGCGTCGAGATGTAATTAGTGTTTCGGCAAGGAAAGGAAGCGTCTGGACGCCTCTGCGAAAGAAGATGCCGGCACGGCATCGATTGCGAAATACCGTGCTGATTCACCCGCCCACTTCGGTTCGGACAAGGCCGATAGCGCTCCTATGCTCATCGACGAACGGCATCTCCTGCCTTGTCCGCACCGATTGGAGCTATTCGCATGTCCCTGCAAGATTTCAAGGTTCTTACGTTCGACGTCGTCGGCACGTTGATCGACTTCGAGGGAGGCATGCTCGCCTACCTTCGCTCGGCGGTGCCCGATACGCGCGTGAGCGACGACGAATTCCTGGCCGCTTACCGAAGCGCTCGCGCCGACGGCAACGCCGGCTGGTATCCGGACGACCTGGAGCGCTGCTGGCATGTCATTGCACCCAAGCTGGGACTGCCCGATACCGACGCGCTGGCGCAAGGCTTGCGCGATTCGGTCGCGCAATGGCCTGCTTTTCCAGATTCAGTGGAAGCCCTCAAGCGGCTGCACAAGCGCTTCAAGCTGGTCACGATGACCAACGCGCAGCATTGGGCGCTCGCCCATTTCGACAAGACGCTGGGATCGCCCTTCGACATGCTGCTGAGCTGCGACGATGCGCTGTGCGAGAAGCCCGACGCGCGCTACTTCGCCTACGCCCGCGGCCGCTTCGAAGGCGCCTGGGGCTACAAGCAGGCCGACAACCTGCACGTGGCGCAAAGCCAGTACCACGACATCGGCATCTCGAAGGAACTGGGCATTGCCACTTGCTGGATCGAGCGGCGCCATGCGCAAAAAGGCTCGGGCGGAACCATCGAATCCAAGCGCACCGAACCCGACTACCACTTCCGCACGCTCGCGGAACTGGCGGACGCGGTCGACGCGGGACGCTAACCGCGCCGCGCGACGAGATCGATCTCGATGCGCGCGCCCTTGGCCAGGCCGGTCACGCCTATGCAGGTGCGGGCGGGCCTTCGGCCGCTCGCGAAATGGCTGGCGTAGACCGCGTTCATCGCCTCGTAATCCTCGTCGAAGTGTGTCAGATACACGCGAACTGAAAGCGCGTGTTCCAGGCCGAGCCCGCAACCGGCCAGAACCGTCTGCAGGTTCTTCAATACCTGCCGCGTCTGCGCCTCGATGCCTTCTGGATAAGGCTCATCCAGCGAGGTGCCCGCAAAAGGCATCTGCCCGGTAACGAAGACCCAGCCGTCGGTTTCGACCGCGTGGCTGAAAGGAGCGACCGGTTCTGGTGCACCGGCAATCATGTGAAAGATGGGAGACATCGCGGCAAATTGAGGCGGCCGCGGCAGCCGTTGTCGATGCGGCTGCCGCCCTAAGCCTCGGAGTTCGACATGCACCTGCGGCAAGCCAGTAGCGTGCCAACGTCGGGCATGGCGCGTGGCACGTGTCTTGCGCACCCTGCGCAAGCAACCAGAAAGCGCCGCCGTGCAGTTCGAACAGTTCTCGACCGACTCCTATCCGGTGCACCAGCGGCCCCACGCCTGGCGCGATGCCTTGCATCTTCACCGTCTCAGGCCCGAAATGGCACCGGCAGCGGCTCCCTTGTACGGCACCTTGACGGCGGGCCGCACCGCACGCGGAGTCGGCATGGCACGAATCATCTCGTCGCCGCAGACCATCCAGCGGCTTGGCGACACGGCCGACGCCATCTGGCTCGCGCTGCACCTGAGCGGCGAAGCCGCGCTGCACGACGGCCAGCGGACCATCGAACTGGCTCCGGGTGACATCGTCTTCGGACCGGCCCAGGCGCAGGCCGGGCTGGATTTCCGCTCCAACTTCCGGCAGTTCATGGTGTCCATGCCGCGCGCCAGCCTGAAGGCGCGGCTACCCGGCAACCCCGGCTTTGCGCTCGGCCACTTGCCGGGCCGGGCGGGCCTGGGCCGCATGTTCGCGGGCACGTTGACCGCGCTGGCCGACGCCTTCGACACATTGAGCGATGACGACGTCGCACCGGTCGAGTCCGCGTTGTCGGAGTTCATTGCAACCAGCCTGGCCGCACAACGGGACACCGCCCTGCCCGCCATCAGCAGCACCCAGGCTGCCACGGTGCACCGGCTTTGCCAGTATGTCGATGCCAACCTGAGCGACGCATCGCTGTCGCTGGCCGCGGTGGCGGCCCACGGGCGCGTGTCGGAGCGCCTGGTGCAGAAGCTCTTCGAAGGCCTTGGCCAGACCTTTACCGCTTACGTGCGCCAGCGCCGCCTCGAACGGTGCCGCGCCGACCTCGCGAACCGCCAGTACGGACATCTGTCGATCTCGGACATCTGCTTTCGCTGGGGCTTCAACGACCCGGCGCATTTCAGCCACTGCTTCCGCGACCGCTACAGCATGTCGCCGCGGCAGTACCGGCAGCAGGCCAACGAGGTCAGCCAGCAGTCGCTGCGCAAGCGCATCCGGCGCGGCTGGCCTTCGGGTTATTTCGAGTCTCCGGCCGAAGACCCGGTGCCCTTCACCGCGCGCATCGACGCGCGTGCAACGGCCGGCGATGCAACCGGCACTACCGGAATTGCCGCGCAAGCAACAACGGCCGCGCCGCTCGACACCAGTGCCGCGACAGGCCATCACCACCATCTGCCGGCCACCGCGCAAACCATTCACTGGGGCTACTTCGGCCGCTCGATTCCGCCTGTGCTGACCATTGCCTCCGGCGACATCGTGACCATCGAGACGCTGACACAGCACGCCTACGACGACCACGAACGCATGATCAAGGGCGACTCCGGCGCCGAAAGCGTTTTTCATTGGACGCGCGAGCACAAGGCCGTGGACCGCCGCGGCGCCGGTCCCACCGATGCATCGATCTACGGCCGGGGCAGCGGCGAGGGCTTTGGCGTGCACATCTGCACCGGGCCCATCTACGTGAAGGACGCGCAGCCCGGCGACGTGCTGGAGGTACGCATCCTCGACCTTGCGCCGCGCCTGGCGGCCGACGCCAAGTACGAGGGCCGAGCCTTCGGCAGCAACGCCGCCGCGTGGTGGGGCTTTCACTACGACGACCTGATCGAGGAGCCCCGGCAGCGCGAAGTAGTGACCATCTACGAAGTCGACTGCAGCCAGGGACATGCGTGCGCCCACGCCGTCTACAACTTTCGCTGGACGCCGCAGCTCGACCCCAACGGCGTGCTGCACCCCACCATCGACTACCCCGGCATTCCGGTCGACCGCGCATCGATCGTCGAGAACCACGGCGTGCTCCAGGGCGTGACCATCCCGGTGCGCCCGCACTTCGGCGTGATCGCGGTCGCGCCCGCAGAGACCGGCCTCGTCGACTCGGTGCCGCCCTCATGCTTCGGCGGCAACCTGGACAACTGGCGCATCGCCAAGGGCGCCACCGTCTACCTGCGGGTGGGAGTCGACGGCGGGCTGCTGTCGGTGGGCGATCCGCACGCCTCGCAGGGCGACAGCGAACTGTGCGGCACGGCCATCGAATGCTCGCTGACCGGCGTGTTCCAGATCGTGCTGCACAAGGCCGATCAGCTGCAGGGCGAACCGTATGCCGACATCGACTACCCGCTGGTGGAGACTGCCGACGAGTGGGTGATCCACGGCTTCAGCCACCCCAACTACCTGAAGGAATTCGGAGACAAGGCACGCAGCGCGATCTACGAAAAGTCTTCGCTCGACCCGGCCATGCGCGATGCCTTCCGCAAGACCCGGCGCTTCCTGATGACCGCCATGCGGCTGAGCGAAGACGAGGCAATTTCGCTGATGTCGGTGGCCGTTGATTTCGGCGTGACGCAAGTCGTCGACGGCAACTGGGGCGTGCATGCCGTCATCCGCAAGTCGCTGTTTGCCGGCCGGCAACGGCCGCCGGCTGATACAGGCTGATCAATCACTGCGCTTGGGGCCGCTGTTCTGTTTGAGTTGGGCGCCGGCACTGCTCGACAGGGGCGGTGAGTCGGATAATTCGCAGATGGAACTCCACGTTGCGCGGCCCCACTCCGAGGTGAGCGCCTGGGTTTCGATGGCTGTGCACCTCTCCTTCGACAGCCCCGGCACACAACCGGTGCCCTGCCACTTTCCCGCTCTGGTAGAGGGCGGGCTCGTCGTGGTGCTCGAGGGCCGGTTCTTCGTCAAGGAACCGTCGGGTGCGTTCACCGCTCTTCCTGCCGGGTTCGTGGGCACTGCCCGCGCCGTGCCGCTCACGCTCTATCGCACGCCGCGGCTCAGCTATGCCGGGCTGCGGCTGCAGCCCACCGGGACGCTGGGGCTGCTGCAATCGAGCCCGCTGTCCCTGCCGCACCAATTTGCCGATGCGGCGGATGTCTTCGGCCAAGCCTGGCCGCAGCTGGTAGAGCGCATCAGGACAGAGACCGATCCGGAGAGGCGCTTGGCGTCCTTGTTGATGTTCGCACGCGAGCGCCTGCGCGATGAAGTGCATCTTCAGCGCGTGCGCCGCGCCGCTTTGCTTCAGCAGGTTGCCCTGCGAGCAGCGGCTCCAGAGGATGCCGTGGGTTTCTCCGTGCGGCAGTTCGAGCGAGTGTTCGCCGGAACCTTCGGCCTGACGCCGAAGCTGTTCCAGCGCGTGGCCCGCGTGGAAGGATTGCTGCGTGATGCCCTTGCCACAAGCGCGACGGACGCAGGACTCGCATTGCGGCATGGCTACTATGACCAATCGCACATGGCGCGCGACCTGCGCATGTTGGCCGGCGCTTCGCTGGGCACGCTGATCGAAGCCGCTCGCCAGCAGGACTCGGAAAACTGGGCGCTCGCGGTTGGCGTGGCGCAGTGACCGTCGCGCACAGGCCGATGTCGCATTTTTCCTATCGTCCGCAGGGCGGGGCCAATAGGATGCCCAGCATGTCACCGAAGAATGCAGCGATCATCCTTTTCATCCTGGCCTTTGTCGGCTTGGCTGTCCCCTGGTACTTCAATGTCGCGTTCCTCCTGGACGGCGGCAGCTTCGCACCGGCGCCTTTTGTTGCCGCTGTGTCGGCCAACAAGTTGGTGGCAGGCATCACTTGGGACGTCTACCTCGCTGCCGCGGCATTCTCGGTTTGGCTGCTTCAAGATGCATCGGCAGCGGGCGTTCGTCGGCCGTGGGTCTATGTCGCGCTGACATTCGTGGTTGGACTGGCTTTCACTTTGCCGCTGTACATGGCGATGCGAAAGGCGGTGCGATGAAACGCGGAGGGCCGCCCCGAAGCGGATTTCAACTCTGCTCAAGCGTGGCCGTGCGGGGCTGGCTCAAAAGCGAAGCCTGTTCATGACCGATATCTTGACCAAGGGCTACGAACTTTATGCCGCGCTGAACAGCGGGGATGCCGATGCTCTGAAGCGATTGCTGCGGGGTGACTTCAAGGGACAGTTGTCTCCCGGCCTGCCGAGAGGCCTGGGCAAGAACTACAGCGGTCTGAACGCAATGATGGGTGAGGCGTGGGCGGTAGTTGACCAGCTGTTTTACCTGGACGTAAAGGCCGATCAGTTTTTCGATGCGGGCGAAGTGCTCATCGTCCGAGGCGTTTACGACGGCACTGCCAGGGAGAGCGGCAAAGCGCTGCGCGCCCCGTTCGCTCATTTTTGGGAGTACGACGGTATGCAGTTTTCGCAGCTACAGCAGATCACCGATACAGGCTTATGGCGCGATTCAATAATCGGCTAGCCTGGTCGCCACCCGTCAAGACACGGCTCCATAGACCAGATTCTTGTACAACATCCGTGTGTGAATCCGGTTGGAGGGACATTGCGCCATCAGCACGCCGACCAGCTGCTCGCGCGGGTCGATCCAGAAGCTCGTTCCCCAGGCGCCGGCCCACATTGCATCGCCCACGCTGCCAGGCGTCCAGCCCACGCCGTCGTACAGGCGAACGCCCCATCCCAGCCCGAAGCCGTATCCCGGGCCAGTGGTCGCATTGGGCACACCGGCCTTGCCGATCAGATGGTCGGACAGCATGAATTCCACGGTTTTGCGCGACAGGTATCGGGTCTGCCCGTCAGTTCCACCGTTCAGCACCATCTGCGCGAACTTCAGGTAGTCCGCGCCCGTACCAACCAATCCGGCGCCGCCTTTGAGGTAGGTGCGTGGCGCTGGGTCGGTGTCGTGGCGGTAGGCGCGCAGCATCGATGCCTTCTGCGCGTCACTTTCCAGCGCCTCTGCCAGACGACTGCGTTTGGCCGGTGGCACCCACCAGGCGGTGTCGGTCATTCCCAGCGGGCCGATCAGCATCTCCTGCATCAGCACGTCCAGACGTTTCTTGGTCGCGCGCTCCAACAGCAAGCCCAGCACGTCGGTAGCAATCGAATAGAACCAAGTCGTGCCTGGCTGGTATGCCAGCGGGATGGTGCCCAGGCGTTTGAGCATCTCGTCGCCGGTGATGTCGGTCTCCAGCGATTCGATACCCAGGTCTGCGTACATCTTGCCGATGCGCGGCGACGGGCTGGCTGGACCATAGACGAAGCCTGCCGTATGCATGAGCAGGTCTTGCACGGTGATTGGACGAGACAGCGGCACGTCGCCCGCCGGTGTCTCGACCTTCAGATTATTGAGCTCGGGCAGCCAGTTCGTGACCGGGTCGTTGAGCTTCATCACACCTTGCTCCGTCAGCATCATTGTGGCGACGGAGGTCAATGGCTTGGTCATGGAGGCGAGGCGGAAAATGGCGTCGCGCGGCATGGGCTTGGTCTTGGCAGCGTCGAGGAAGCCAACCGCGTCATGGTGCACCAGCTTTCCCTCGTGCGAGACAAGGGACACGGCGCCTGGAAAAGTGCCAGCGCCGACCTGCGCGTTCAGGGCCGGAGCGATGCGCCTCAGTCGGTCCGAAGACACTGCAGGACGTGGCATGGTCGGCACGCTTGTACACCCGGCGAGGAAGGCGGTTCCAAAGGCGGACAAGGCAAGCTGGCGCCGTGTAACGGTCATTTTGTCTCCATCTGTTTGGTTAGAAGACAAATCCTTCCCATGTATGCGCGCCGCGTAAACGGGTGAAACCCGCTTGCGACGATGAGCGTACTCGGACACACAGAAATCGAGAGTTCAGGCAGTGAATGCGCAACATCGTCTCGATGGCAAAAGGCGGGCGGCCCGTCTTGGCACGTGGCCTGTGAGGTTCGACGACTCTGTACCAACGCACTCCAAATGGAGCTTCGGGCCCGAAGTAGCCAGTCGCGATTTCCGAAAGCGGACGTCCTAGCCTCTGTGCCCAGGCCGCAGTTCAATAGAACCCAACTCGGCGACGGTAGCGCTCCGCGCGTTCGTCGTCGTACTGGGCAGCATCGAACTGCTCACCCTGAATGGCTCGAAGGACCTGACCACCTGTGGGCATCGTCGCTGGCGCTAAAAAGCGCTCCGGATCCCACAGGTGGGAGCGCAGAAACGCCTTTGAACATTGCGTGTAAGCCTCGTCGATGTCGACCAGGATGCCGAGCAAGGGCTGTTTGCCCTCGACCGCGCATGGCGTGAGCAAATCTGCATCGACGGTGATCGCGGCATGACCGTTCACACGAAATGTGTCAGTGATACCGGGCACGATGAAGAGCAGCCCTATCCGTGGGTTCGCCAGAATGTTGCGCAGTGAATCCGCGAGGCGATTTCCGGGGCGTTCCGGAATGAGCACTGTGCGATCGTCCAGGATGCGTACGAATCCCGCCGGATCGCCCCTAGGACTGAGGTCACAGTTGCCTGCGGCATCGCTTGTGGCAACGCAAACGAGAGGCGAGCGTTCGACGAACAAGCGAGTCATCGAGTTAAGTCGATTGCTGACCTTGGCACGGGTCAGGTCGGCGGGTTCACCGATAAGGTCGCGTAGTTCCTTCTCGGTTTTGATGATCTGGGAACGAGCGGGGCGTTCGGAGGTCGGGGTCATCTGTTCCACCAGCAACATGATTGAAGTGGCTATTGTGCAGGCCCAGTGGATTGGAGCCGGCCGTGAACGTCCGCTCCCGGTGGCGGATTCAACCGGTCGCACTCACCGGCCGGCGCCCAAGGTTCGTATCGCTTCGACCAAGCCATCCCTTCGAGACGCCTCGAGTAGTGCGTCGACTTCACTTTCTCTCCTTATGTGAACTTTGTCCCTGTCAAACGCATTGAAGAGCGCGAGATGGCCGGAAAAAGAGCGGGTGTCCTCTCGACACCGGTAGTTTGCGGCCCAATTAAGCAGCTTCGCAAGCCCGGCTTCCGATTGAGTTCGCGCCATATGTGCTTTGCTTTCCGACCCTCTAGCGAGCAATCGGGCTTGGCAAATAGCCCAGTCTAGGTCGAGCCAGACGAGCACGTCGGCGTCAACCAAGAACTCCGCTGCCAGTTCTCCGAACACGCCCTCAACAACCCAGCCGACGCCGCGCCGGGCGGATTTGATGAGCGAGGCGGTTTCCGTTGGCTGCCTCTTCTGGTCGAAGCCGCCGGGCTGCCAAAAGAGCTCGTCCAAGTGCACGACGGGCACCGACGACGCCATTGCAAGTTTCGTCGCCAGCCATGTCTTGCCGCTACCGCTGTTCCCGACAACGACTGTCTTCATCAGAGTGTGTATATAGAGAACTGCTATGGCCCGCTATTGGACGCCAAGTGCGACGGTCCGGTCTTGGCCGATGGCGGCCATCCTAGCTTCCCAGGGCCACCCGACGGCCAAAGGTGGCCGCCTCAGTCGTCCAGCGCTGCTTCGAGGAGGGGGTCGAGCGCGGCTCGCGCGCTCTCCGAAAGTTGCGCGGCGAGCATGTCCACGGCATCGATTACCTCGTCGCGCTCCAGCGTGTAGAGAAATTCGTGCTTGCGGTTGAGCGCGCCGACCACCTCGAGAAATCCCGAGACTGCCCGAGCGACCGTTTCGGTATAAGCCACGTCTTCCGCGCCCGCCACATCGTTGGCTTCGCGCACCTGCCGCAACGCATCCAGGAAGGCCGCGCGCGTCTTCTTGACTACGGCGGTCGGGATGCCTTCTCGTCGTATCGACGCCCCCTCACCGGCGTGCATACCAGGCTGTAGGTGGACCGCAGTGAGGCGCCCCACGACAACCGTTTGCATTGCACCGCTTGAGATGCGGGTCTTCGACCTCAGTCGCAGCTCAAACGGTGTTACTGGGTCTGGTGCCGAACATCGCTTGGACGTGTTCAGCCTGCAGGCCTCGGTAGGTGGCGTTCAGGAAATAAGGCGTCATGTTGTGCTGAACGCAACGCTCAACGAGCAACTCGAAGCGTCGTTCGACATCGGCTTCGCCAGCCCAGTAGGCGAGAACGAGGTTAGCCTGGTACGGCTTGATGGCGACGGCCTGCCGCGGCTCACCCAGGTCGTAGGCCAGAAACCCCGGCACGGTCCGGCATTGTTCCAGCACTGGCAAAACCTCTCCTTCCAGCCAGTCGGTGGTGGCGGCCAGGAATTCTTCCATTTGGCTGGGCTTTGAAATCTCGACCGGATTGATGTCGTAAGGGCCCGACCGCAAGGGGCTGACGAAACGTTGCAGCGGCCCAGCGTTGGGAAGATGCAGATCAATCATGTGCTGAGGGTCGCACAGCGGCGCCAGTTCGACCGGCAGCACGGGCCGCATACCTGCTGAGGTGCGAGCCTCGTAAAACGCACCATCCATAAGACTCTTCCATCCTAGCGAAATCCGCTGCTCGCCCAGTGGCTATCTCGAAGCCAACGGGTTTGCATCGTGACAAGCGACGATCTCTCGATTTCCTGCCGAAACCCGTGCGCCGCCAGCCGCGGATGGACCAGCGCTCGCACCCGATCTTCGATATCGGGCAACTTTGCTGGCACTGGCGCCGGGATGTGCCATGCCAAACGCCCGCGCCCCTCTGGCGACAGTCGGGAGGAACCGGGCACAAAGCATTCACCCGTGCTGTCGTCGTAGACGCTGAGCCCAAGCTCGACTGCAGCATCCACTAGCCGGGGATAGAAAACCGTCATGTCGTGGATGCCCACGGCTAACACCGCGTCGTTGGGCAAGTCCTTCGGTGAGCCAAAGTCCCAGTCATCACCATACTCCGGGAATGCGGCTTTCATACGTTGGGCCAGTTCGACGAACTTTGGATTCAGCGCAGCCCGTTGGTCCCACAAACGCTCAAACACCGCCTGCGCTTCGGCCAAGCTCGTCGGGGTGGGCTGGTCCCAGATATGGATGACGTAACTCAATATCGACTCCTAGAGCGCTGCATACCGTTTTGGCCGAAGTCTGACCTGGCCGCACGTGAACGTGCTAGTGGCTGACTTTTTATTTCTTCGCCAGGAATGCTGCCACCAGTGCGTTAGCGTGTCCGTGACCGATCTGATGCTCCGTCTTGAGCCGGTTCACGAGTTCCATGTGTTTGAGAGGGCCTGCATCCTGAAGAACACTCATCCAGTGGGCGATTGGCTTCGCATAGGCCTTTTCAATCGAAGGAAAGTACGAGGCGGGGCCTTTGACTTTGGTCGTATCGGTCATTGACTTTCCGTTAGTGAGCTGAGGCCTGGTGGGGCAAGGCCGGACAATGGATTGAAAAATGGCAGGCCAGGCGTTCGATGTTTGAATCGTACTTCCGCTCTTGGCCGTGTACGGTCAAGCTAGGCCGGCGGGAAGTCCTGACGCCCGGTCGAACTTGCTGATTGACCATCGTGCCGCATCAAGAGGCTCGAAATCCACGCGGTAATCGAAGTCGGAGTGAATCGTGAGGAGCATGACCTGGAACTTTGGGCCGCCGCGCCATAGCTCGTGAGCCATGCCATTCATGTGGTCGAAGAACTCAGACAACGCAAGTGCGCTAAACAGGCTGACCTCTCCGTCTCGTTCGAATGAGCCGTTGGAGCCGTACTGTTGTTCGTCGGCACTGAACCTGAAAAAGGCCCGCGACCAACCGGAAAACCGATTTTCCATCATCGTTATGAAGGTCTTTGCTAGCTCCACGACCAGCTCGCTGTCGCGTTGAGTAGGGTTCATTGATGAATGTCCGGTTCTGGCCGAATTCTGCCGCACAGCCGCAATGCCCAAAGCGGCCAACATCCGCGTCCATTTCCGATTGCTACCCAACGCGGTATCGGCAGGCCGGATTCAGTTAATGATCTCTCCCATGCCTGCGCGTACGCGCTCCCTGAGCTGCCGGATGTACTCCGCGTCAAAGGGTTCCCAGCTCTCGAGTTCGCCGACGATCCGAAGCGGCTCCCGGCTGCGGTACGAGCGCGTGGGATTGCCCGGAAACTTCTTGTCGGTGACGTTGGGGTCGTCCTCGAAGGCGCCCGTGGGCTCGACGATGTAGACGCGGCAACGGCCGTCGCCCTTCGCCATTTCGGCGGCCAGCCCGGCGCCCTTTGACAAAGCGGTGAAGTAGATGTGGTTCATGACGACCTCCCCGTCATAGTTCGAGCGGAAGCCTGCGGTGAGCAGGTCGCCCACCTGGAGGTCCGCCCGCGTGCCGTGGAAGTAAGGGCCGGTGTCCGAGACAGCCATCGCAAGTCGCTCCTCTGCAGAAACGAAAAAGCCGCGGAGTTTACTCGGGTGGACGTTCTTCACCGGCAGCCGAAGCAAGCTTGCAACGCTGCTCAGCGCGCTAACGATTTTTTCATGGAAGCCAGGTAGAAGCCAGGCGCATAGTCGTCGATGCGCGCGTACTCCTCATAGCCATGCTTTCGGTAAAACTCGGGCGCTTGCCACTCGAAGGTGTCGAGCTTCGCATTTCTGGCACCCAACTCGATGGCCTGCCGCTCGGCTTCGGCGAGCAGGCGGCTGCCCAGGCCCGAGCCGCGCACGTCGGCTTCGACAAACAGCACTTCGATGTTGAGCCAGCGGAGAAACACGAAACTTCGCAGGCCGCCGAGCAATCGGCCGTTCCCGTCTCTGGCGCTGAGCCGGATGTACTGCTGCTCTGGATACTCGCCGACGACGCCGTAGTTGTAGTGGCGCAGCTTGCGGCCGAGTTCGCCAGAGCGGAGTTCCTCGGGCGAGGCGGGGGTGATGGCGATGTTTTCCATTTGGGCAATCTGCTGGAATGCGGAGCAGGCAAATTCTGGCTGAGGCGGGTTTGTGCCGAGGACATGACCGCCCGCTTCCGGCCGAATGCAGTTGTCGCTCGCATTCTGCCGTGTCTGCGGCCCGCGCCGGTGGCCAGCCCAGCACGCACGCACGCGCAGCGGCTGGCGCAGCGATGCGGCGAGCAAGACACCCCGAGACGGTCCAGCGGTCGACTGGAGTACAGGGCGCTCCTGTCGAGGACCGCCCTGGGTGGCGGGGTGCCAGCAGTAGCTGCAGTTCCAAGCTCAGTGAAGAATTCCGTTCCTAATGAAACACGACACCGAGCCCCGCAGTCACCGGTCCGTAAAGACGCTCTTGCGGATCGAACCATGAACACCCCAGTTGGCGTCCACCACCTGCGTCACGCCGAAGTCGGCCGCCACCGACAGCAATGCAATGGCTTCATCTTCGCTGAGCCGGTGCACCATCATCAGGAAGCGGCGCAGCTTGCGGAAGGCATCGCGCATGGCCGGGTCGAGCGACGACTTGCCGGCAATCGCCGTCTGTGCGTCCGGCCCGAGCGCCGCCAGGTAGTTGGGATAGGTAAAGCCGTAGACCGACCACTGCTCCTCGGTCTCCAGCAGTGGATGGTCCAGGCCTTCGAGCAAGGTGCCGCCCAGTTCGGACTGCTTGTGCAGAATGAATTCGAAGTCTCCCGTCAGCGAGGTCTCGATGGCCGTGCCGCCCAGCTCGCTGTCGCCCTGCGCCGCGTGCGGGTCGCCCACCGAGAAGAACGCACCGGGCACGGCCACCGGGTAGTACATGCGCGCGCCCTTGCCGATGCGCCAGTCGTCGATGTTGCCGCCGGTGTAGCCGGGTGGAATGGAGCTGACGAAATCGGACTCCGAAGGCGCAAGGCCCATGGTGCCGAAATGCAGGCGCGCCGGCACCTTGACGTTGCGCAAGATGTCTTCCCGCTTGCGCACCAGCGTGTGGTCGACCGGCACGCCGGGGTAGCCGATGGTGGCGTGCACCACGCCGTCGGGGTCGGTCTGCGGCGTCCACACGTAGTTGTACACGGCACGTGCGAAGGGCTCGCCCGAGGTGTCGAGCTCGAAGATCGTCACCACCTCTCGCGGCTTGGGCTCTTCGATGAGGTCTCGGTAATGAAAGCCCCAGGAAGCGGCCGCGTTCGAGCCGAAGCAACGGCCCGCATAGCAATGGTTGCAGCTGGGCCGCGGCCGCACGTCGAGGATGCGCACTTCCAGCACGTCGCCCGGCTCGGCGCCTTCAACGACGACCGGCCCGGTCAGCAGGTGCACGCCCACGCCTTCGCCCTCGCCAAGCTTGAAGGGCCCCGTTACCGGACCGGCGCCGCGGCGCGGCACGGCCTTGTGCTCGCGCGTCCATGCGAACACCGATTCGGCGCCGGGGTCGCCGGCAATCATGCGTTCGTGATCGTCGTTCGCATGGTGCGTCAGGGTCTCGATGGTCACGCGGTCGCCGGACTTCACGACCAGCGACGGTGCGACCGCCTTGCTGAAATAGCCCCAGTGGATGGTCTGGGGAGAGACGGGCAGGATGTGGTGTTTCATGGGGTCCTATAGGGGCAGGCTCATGCGGGCACGGGTGTCGAAGCAGCCGGCAGCACGTCGGCCGACATCACGCGCAGAAATCGGGCGGTTTCGCGCTGCCGCGGGTGCTGCAGCACCTCGAGCGCGGGGCCGCTTTCGACGATGCGGCCACCGGAAAGAAACACCACGCGGTCGGCCACCTCGGCCGCAAACCGCAGCTGGTGGGTGGAAATGACCATCGTCAACCCTTCCTCGACAGCCAGGCGGCGGATCACCTCCAGCACCTCGTTGACCAGTTCGGGGTCGAGCGCCGACGTGGGCTCGTCCAGCAGCAGCACGCTCGGCCCCGGCGCCAGCGCACGGGCAATGGCCACGCGCTGCTGCTGACCGCCGGACAGGTGCCGCGGCAACGCTTCGGTGCGGTGAGCCAGGCCCACGCGCATCAGCAGTTCACCTGCACGCCGGTCGGCGTCTTCCACCGCCCAGCCGTGCACCCAGCGCAGCGGGCCGGCCACGTTCTCGCGCGCCGTCAGGTGCGCGAACAGGTTGAACTGCTGGAACAGCATGCCCACGCCCAGGCGCGCACGCTCGCGGGCCAGGTCGCTCGGGGTCATGAGCTGGCCGTCGGGCCGGTAGCCCAGGCGCTGCCCGCCGACATGGACCTGCCCCGCGTCCCAGCTTTCGAGATGGTTGATGCAGCGCAGGAGCGTGCTCTTGCCGGAGCCGCTCGGGCCCAGCAGCGCGACCACTTCGCCGGCGTGCACCGTTAGGCTCAGATCCCTGAGCACGGCTTGCTGGCCATAGGCCTTGGACACGCCGTTGATGCGCAAGGCCACGGGCGCATCGGCCAGGCGGGAAGCGCGTGCCGTGCGTTCGCTGGACGATGCGGCGGGAAGCGGCCGAGCAACGGAGGCCGCGTCCTCGGGCTCGACCGCTGAAACTTCTGCGCCTGCTTCTTCTTTCGAAGCCGAAGGGCTGGCGGAGGGTGCCGCGGCACGGCGCCACGGCAGCCACAGCGCCAGTCCGCGCAGCGCCTGCGGGCGGTCCAGGTCAAAGCGCGCTTCGAGCGCCAGCTGCACCAGGCTGATCGCACCGGTCAGCACCAGGTACATCAGCCCCGAAGCGAAGAACACCGAGAAAAAATCGAAGGTCGACGAGGCCAACTGCGAGCTGCGCAGCGTGAGTTCCTGCACCGCGATCACCGAGGCGAGCGAGGAGTTCTTGAGCGTGCTCACCGCCTCGTTGCCCATCGCGGGAATCATCGATCGCAGGGCCTGCGGCGCGATGATGCGGCGCATGAGCACACGCGGCGTCATGCCCAGCGCTTGGCCAGCCACCACCTGGCCGCGGTCGACGCCGACGACGCCCGAGCGGAACATCTCGGCGATGAACGTGGCCTCGTTGAACGCGAGCGCCAGGCCGGCGGCCAGGAGCCCGGGCAGCACAATGCCCACGTGGGGCAGCGCGTTGTAGAAGAAGATCATCTGCAGCGCCAGCGGTGTGCCGCGGAAGATCACCGCATAGCCGCGCGCAAACGCGGCCAGCGGCTTGAAGCGGCTGAGCTGCATTGCCGCAAGCACCAGCCCCACCACCACCCCGCCCGCCAGCCCGATGCCGGTGGCTGCAAGCGTGAAGACGATGCCCTGGATCAGGTAGGGCATGGAGAGGTAGTGGAGGAACAGGTCCATCTCACTTCACCACGAGCAGGCGCGGCGCCTCGAGGTTCTCGACCGGCAGGCCGTTCTTCTTGAGCAGCTCGGTCTGGATCCCGGCCTTCTGAATGGCGACCAGCGCGGCCATCACCGCGTCGCGGAACTCCGGTTTGCCCTTGGGCACGGCAATGCCCACCGAGTACGGCAACGTCACCGCAGCCGCCTTCTCCAGCTTGTCCGGATAGGCCTTCACGGCGCTGTCCACCGTGTTGACGTCGTTGATGTAGGTGTCCGCACGGCCCGCAAGGATGGCCTGGATGCAGTTCTGGTTGTTGTCGTAGAGCTGAACCTCGGGCTCAGGCTTGCCCATGGCCTTGCACTGGGGCGCGAGCGCCTGGATGAGCGGCACCTCGACATAGCCGGTGTTCTCGGCAGCCACCGTGCCGCACAGCGAGGTATTGATGCCGGTGATCTTCTTCGGGTTGCCCTTGGCCACCAGCACGCCGTCGAACACCTTCGAATAGGTGATGAAGTCGGCCGCCTTGGCGCGCTCTTCGGTGGCGTAGATGTCGGAAATGACGATGTCGGCCTGCCCGGCCTGCAGCGTTGTCAGCAGCGCCGCAAAGGTCACGGGCTTGTAGGTGAGCTTGAAGCCCAGGCAGCCGCCGATGGTCTCGCCCAGGTCGATATCAAAGCCGATGTATTTGCTCGGATCCTTGGGGTCGATGGTTTCGTAGCCGGGCGTGTGCGGGTTGATCGCGTTGACCAGCGTCTTGCCCTTGAATTGCGGGTACTTGGCTTGCAGTGCGGCGCACTCCGCCGGCGCCTTGGCGGCCTCGGCGTGTGCGGGCGCGGCAGTCAGCGCAAGGGCCGAGAGGCCGACCGACGCGATGGCCGCAGCGCGCACGCCGGCCAGTGCGAGCGCGCGAAGCCGGACGCAGCGTCCGGCCGGGAGGGGAAGGGTTTGCATGGTCCGAGGCTCCTGTGGAGACGGCGCAAACCGGCTGGCACCACGCCAGCCTGCTGCACCGCACCATGTGAGCGTAGGAGCTGCGCCGCCGCCGCACTTGTGCGTGGGCGCACGACTGCTTGTGCGGGCCGGGGTGCAACCAGGGCAAGCCCTGCCCTTCGGACGCGATCAGCGCGGGTGGGGAAACAGCCGCTCGATCGGGCAATGCGTCTTGATGAACGGCGACTTGATGACGATGTAGCTGAAGTACTTCGAGATGCCGATGTTCCGCTCCAGAAGCTCCTCGATCACTTCCTGGTAGTGGTTGACGCCACGTGTCAGAAAGCGCAGCAGGTAGTCGTAGCCGCCGCTCACCAGGTGGCATTCGAGCACCTCGTCCACCTCGCGGATCGCGGCCTCGAAGCGCACGAAGTCTTCGCGATGATGGTCTTGCAGCGTGACCTCGGTGAACACGGTGAGCGTGTCGCCGAGCTTTTCGAGCCGCAGGTGTGCGCCGTAGCCGGCGATGTAGCCGGCCTGTTCGAGCCGCTTCACGCGAATGAGGCAGGGGCTGGGCGACAGGCCGACGGCGTCGGCCAGGTCGACGTTGGTCATGCGCCCGTTCTGCTGCAATTGGGCCAGGATGCGCAGGTCGAGTCGGTCGATCTTGAAAGCTTCAGACATAGCGGTCCTGAGTAACGAAGAGAAAGTCCGATTCTGCTTTGCCGGCGGAGCCCTGAGGCAGTGCTTTCCCGGTCAGCCCGCCAGCGCTGCGCGCACGTCGGCGGCGTCCAGCACCTCGTCGAGCGTTTTCTTCAGGCGCACGAACATCTGGGCGAACTCGTCTTCGGTGAAGGTGAGCGCCGGCGCAAAGCCCAGGATGTTGTCGCCGAAAGCGCGGAACACCAGGCCGTTGCGGTAGCCCGCGGCAAAGATGCGGTCCGCCAGCCCGAGCGATGCATCGAAGCCGCGCTTGCTCTGCTTGTCGCTCACCAGCTCGAGCGCGCCCAGCAGGCCGCGGTGGCGCGAATCGCCCACCAGCGGATGCGCGCGCAGCGCATCGAGCCCCGCGGCAAAATGCGCCGCAACGCGCTGGCCGTTGGCGAGCACCCCACCCTCTTCGTACAAACGCAGCACTTCGAGCGCAACCGCCGCGCTCACCGGGTGGGCCGAGTAGGTGGCGCCGTGGCCCACCGAAACACCCGCGGGTGCTCCGTCGGCAATGCCTGCATAGATCTTCTCGGACATCATGGTCGCGCCCATCGGCACATAGCCCGATGTCAGCCCCTTGGCCATGGTCATCAGGTCGGGCTCCACGCCTTCGGCCTCGCAGGCGAACATGGGGCCGGTGCGGCCGAAGCCGGTAATGACTTCGTCGACGACGAAGAGAATGTCGAGCTCGCGCGCCGCATCGCGCATGGCCTTGAGCCAGCCCTTCGGCGGCACGATCACGCCGCCCGAGCCCTGGATGGGTTCGCAGAAGAATGCGGCGACGTTCTCGGCGCCGAGCTCGGCCACTTTGGCGCGCAGCGAGGCCACCGACGCGGCGATCAACGCCTGCGGGTCAGCCCCTTCGGCGTGGCGGTACGGGTTGGGCGACGGAATGTAGTGCTGCGTGGGCAGCGGCAGGTCGAAGCCGCGATGAAAGGCCGGCAAGGCCGTGAGCCCCGCACCGGTCGACGAAGAGCCGTGGTAGCCGCGCTCCAGCGCGATGAACTGCTTTTTCGACGGCTTGCCGATGGCGTTGTAGTACTGCACGATGAAGCGCACGGCCGCATCGACGGCTTCGGAGCCGCCGAGCGTCATGTACACGCGGGTCAGCGAAGCGGGCGTGATCTGCACCAGCTTCTCGGCCAGGCGAATGGCCGGCTCGCTGCTGAAGTGAAAGTAACCGGTGGCGTACGGCAGACGCCGCATCTGGTCGGCCGCAGCCTGCACCACGCTCTCCTGGCCGTAGCCCACGTTCACGCACCAGAGGCCCGCAAAGGCGTCGAGCAGTTCATGCCCGTTCGCGTCGGTGAGCCATGCGCCGCGCGCCGAGGCCAGCACGGTGGGGCCGCGCTGCTCGTGGGTGCGCCACGGTGAGACGGGATGGATGAGGTGGGCGCGGTCGAGGGCGTCGAGCGCGGCGAGTTGCGGCAATGCGGTGGGATGCGTCATGGCTGTGTGGGGTTGAGCGAGAGCGAAGGAAGCTTTCGAATGCCCTCAGCTTAGGCCGCGCACCGCATGGCGTGGTGCTGCTTTGGGGGGGCTGCGCAAAGCACGCTGCGGTTATGCGCCCTGCCACAGCACATCATGCGGCGGGCTTTTCAATAGTCCTCAGTAGCCCTTGGTGCGGTCCACCCGGCCGACCATGGGCTCGCCGGCTTCGAAGCGGCGCAGGTTGTCGAGCACGGCTTGCGCGGCGCTCAGTGGCTGCGTCATGCTGGCAATGTGCGGCGTGAGCTGAATGCGCGGATGGCGCCAGAAGGCATGCGCGGGCGGCAGCGGTTCGGGGTCGGTCACGTCGAGCACGGCATCGCCGATGCGGCCACTGGCGAGTGCCTCCAGAAAATCATGTTCAACCAGATGCGGCCCGCGGCCCACGTGCACCAGCCCAGCGCCCACGGGCAACATGGAGAACAGCTTCGCATCGAGAAAGCCGCGTGTCGAATCGGTGAGCGGCAGCAGGCACACGAGGATGTCGGTGCGCGCAAGAAACGC
This sequence comes from Variovorax sp. CCNWLW186, assembly GCF_037203865.1. Classification (NCBI taxonomy): domain Bacteria; kingdom Pseudomonadati; phylum Pseudomonadota; class Betaproteobacteria; order Burkholderiales; family Comamonadaceae; genus Variovorax; species Variovorax sp. CCNWLW186. Next base: position 19,752 of record NZ_JBBCBO010000040.1, read on the forward strand.
GGGCAGCTCTTCGGCACCGGCGTGGCATTGCACGCCCTCCACTTCATGCCGCGAGCGGCTCCAGCCGGCGCAGTCGAGACCCAATGAGACAAGCTGTGCCAGCACGGCCTGGCCGAGCGATCCGAGTCCCAGCACACCCACGCGCCGCTCGTTCGCAGGCCGCACCGGCAGCGGCTTCCACTGACCTTCCTGCTGCTGCCGGCGGTACTGAGGCATGTCGCGATGCAGCCCGAGCACCGCATGCGTCACGTACTCGACCATGCCGTTGACGATGCCGGGCTCGACCATGCGGACCACGGGCAATGCGGGCGGCAATGCGGTGAAGTCGAACTGGTCGACACCCGCGCCGGAGGAGAACAACACCTCCAGGTTCGGGAACAGTTCGGCAATGTCCTTCGGAGGCTCCCATGCCGCGAGAAAGCGCACCTGCGCCGGCTCGCCGATGTCGGGCCAGATGCGGAAGTCGATGTCGGGGCGGCGTTGGCTGAAAACTTCGGCCCACTGGCGGCCGCGTACGGGGTCTGATTTGTAGAGGAAGGTGGTTTTCATGATTCGGATGCGTTTGCTTTTTTGCTTTGCTGTTCAGGGCGGGTGCACAGGCCACCGGGTACTCTCCTCCGCGAATGTCCCCCGGGGCTGCGCCCCTCCTCCTTTATTTCGCTGCGCGGAGCACCCGATGCCCTGTGCACTG
>NZ_JBBCBO010000041.1:0-15446 GCF_037203865.1 Variovorax sp. CCNWLW186
TGCGCAGCGAAATAAAGGAGGAGGGGCGCAGCCCCGGGGGACATTCGCGGAGAAAGGTACCCCGTCGGCGGGTGCGCGCCCTGAACAACAACGCCCCCGAACAACCCCCAACCTGCCCCGAAAAAAAGACAGCCCTACATCGAAGCTTCGAGCATCGCCTTGTAGTCGTCGGGCGTAGCCAGCCGCGGATTTGTCTTGTGGCAATGGTCGGCCATGGCACCGTCGATGATCTTTTCGAACAGGTCAGGCGTTACGCCTACCTCGCCCAGGCCCTTGGGCATGCCGAGGCGCGCATTCATGTCGCGGATCGCGTCGCCGAGATCGCCGGCCGAGTCGAGGTGCATGGCCTGCGCCATGCGCTGTAGCCGCTGCTCTTTCTGCACCGATTCGGCACCTGCATTGAAGTGAATTACCGCCGGCAGGAAGAGGGCGTTGAGCGTGCCGTGGTGCAGGCGCGGATCGACCCCGCCCAGGCTGTGGCTCAGCGAGTGCACGCAACCGAGGCCCTTCTGGAAGGCCATCGCGCCCTGCATCGACGCGCTCATCAGGTTCAGGCGCGCTTCGCGGTCGCTGCCGTCCTTGGTGGCGCGTTCGATGTGCAGCCAGGCCCGCTCCAGGCCGTCGAGCGCAATACCGTCGGCCGGCGGGTTGAAGGCGGCCGACATGAAGGTTTCCATGCAATGCGCGATCGCGTCCATGCCGGTGGCGGCCGTGAGGCGGGGCGGCAGGCCGAGCGTGAGTTCAGGGTCGCAGATGGCGGCCTTGGGCATGATGAACCAGCTGTGAAAGCCGAGCTTCCGGTGGTCGTCGACGATGACGATGGCGCCCCGCGCCACCTCGCTGCCGGTGCCGCTGGTGGTGGGCACTGCAATGATCGGCACCACGCGGTCAGTGATTTTTGGCGAGCCGCCTTCGATGGTCGCGTAGGTCTTGAGCGGGCCTTCATGCGTGGCGGCAATCGCCACGCCCTTGGCGCAATCGATGGCGGATCCGCCGCCCACGGCAATGAGCCCGTCGCAGCGGGCGCTGCGATACAGCTCCACAGCCGCGCGCACGGCAGCCTCGGTGGGGTTGGAAGGCGTCTGGTCGAACACCGCTACCTCGAGATCGGTAACGGCGTCGAGCGCCTTCTGCAGCACGCCTGCGGCACGCACACCCGCGTCGGTCACGATCAGCGGGCGGGTGATGCCTATGCGCGCGCATTCGCTGGGCAGCAGCTTGATGGCGCCGAACTCGAACTGGATCTGGGTGAGGTATTGGATGAGGGCCATGGGCGTTGATGCGTGGGGCGGTACGATTGCCGACCATTCGAATCTAACAAGAGCAAACAGTCTTGCACATGAACAAAACCCTTGCCGCTGTCGCGTCGGGCACATTGCTGACCGCCAAGATGGCGAGCGTGGTCGAGCGCATGGCCCGTGCGGGCCATCCGAGCCTGGACCAGCTCACGCCCGAGGAGGCCAAGGCTTCCTACGAGAAGGGCGCCGGCGTTCTCGAGGTGCCCAAGCCCGACCTCGCGCGTATCGAAGACTTCAGCATTACCGCGCGCGACGGCTTCGAGATTCCGGCGCGGCTCTACGCGCCGTCGTCGGCCAGGCTGCCGGTGCTGGTGTACTTTCATGGCGGCGGCTTCACGGTCGGCAACATCCGCACGCACGACACGCTGTGCCGGGTGCTCAGCCTGAAGAGCGGTTGCGCCGTGGTATCGGTCGACTATCGCCTGGCACCCGCGCACAAGTTTCCGACGGCCTCCGACGATGCCTGGGACGCCTTCGCCTTTGTCGCGAACGGCGGCGCGCGCCTCGGCCTCGACACCGGCCGCCTTGCGGTGGGCGGCGACAGCGCCGGTGGCACGCTGGCCGCCGTGTGCGCCATTCTTGCGCGCGACGCGGGCCTGCCGCTCGCGCTGCAGATGCTGATCTATCCCGGCACCACCGGCCACCAGGACACCCCTTCGCACCAGCTGTACGCCAACGGGCCGCTGCTGACCAAGGCGCTGATCGACTATTTCTTCGGCCAGTACGTGCGCACGCCGGCCGACCGCGACGACTGGCGCTTTGCGCCGCTGCTGGCGGACGATGTCGAGGGCGTGGCGCCGGTCTGGATCGGGTTGGCCGAATGCGACCCGGTGGTGGACGAAGGCATTGCCTACGCCGACAAGCTGCGTGCCGCGGGCGTGGCGGTCGATCTTGAAATCTATCGCGGCGTGATCCACGAATTCCTGAAAATGGGCCGCGCGATTCCTGAAGCGCTGCAGGCGCAGGACGATGCAGCGCGCGCACTCAAAGAAGCACTGAAGCCATGAGCCAAGAAACCATCCCCCAGAGAAAAGACTTCCGTTTCTTCCACCGCCTGCGCGTGCGGTGGGCCGAGGTCGACATGCAGAAGATCGTGTTCAACGCGCACTACCTGATGTATTTCGACACCGCCATTGCCGACTACTGGCGCGCGCTTGCACTGCCTTACGAAGAGGCCATGCATGCGCTGGGCGGCGACCTGTATGTGCGCAAGGCCACGATAGATTTTCAGGCCTCCGCCCGCATGGACGACGTGATCGACGTGGGCATGAAGTGCGCGCGCATCGGCAATTCGTCCATGGTCTTTCAAGGCGCGCTGTTTCGGCAGGACCAATACCTGGTGGGCTGCGAACTGGTCTATGTGTTTGCAGACCCGGCCACGCAGACCTCCAAGCCGGTGCCGCCTCTGTTGCGCGAAATTCTCACGGGCTTCGAAGCCGGCGAGCCGATGCGCACCGTGGAAACCGGCGACTGGAAAACCCTTGGCGAAGGGGCGAGCGCGCTGCGGCGCGCCGTCTTCATCGAGGAGCAGAACATTCCCAAGGAACTGGAGTGGGACGAGCACGATGCGGTGGTGCTGCATGCGGTGGCGCGCAACCGGCTCGGCCAGGTGATTGCCACCGGGCGGCTGCTCGATGCCGTCGACGGCACGGCGATGCTCGGCCGCATGGCCGTGCACCGCGCGCTGCGCAGCGGCGGACACGGCGCCGCGGTGATGCAGGCGCTCGAGGAGGCCGCCAGGGCGCGCGGCGATCGTGAGATCGGCCTGCACGCCCAGCGCAGCGCGGAGCGCTTTTATGCGCGGCTGGGCTACACCGTGCATGGCGAGCCCTTCGAGGAAGCCGGCATCCCGCACATCGAGATGCGGCGCACGCTCAATCAATAACGAGCCGGTGGGTCGGGCACATAGCCCATCTCCGAACCCGGAAAGGCGGACGGGCCTTCGGGACGCGGCCAGCGCGGCGGAGGCGGCACCGGAATGACGCCGGCCGCAATGAGGTTCTCGCGGCTGTCGTAGCGGATGCGAACCACCTCGTCGGGCGTGGACTGCGCGCGCTCGAAGGTGGTGTGGCCCACATGCGATGTCTCTCGCCGGCCGTGTCCGGTTCCCAGGCTTGGCGATGGCCGGGCGAGCCCACCCTTGGCCGATGCAGCGGATTCGGCGCCGAGGGCGCTGTCGGCGGAGCGGGACTGTGCCGCAGGTGCGGCCGGCGCGGCCTCCGCAACGGCGGACGGCGCCTCGCTGCGGCGCTCCATCTCGCGGTTGCTGCCGTAGCCGTCTCGTTGCGGCAACACGATAGGCGGCGCGGGCGGCACAGGCACCCGCTCGCGGAACAGTGCGACGCCGATCACCCCCACGTCGGCCGGGCGGCCCGTGCGGCTCGCGTACGAGTTGCCCACCGACGTGAATTCGAAGGCCGCAATCTGCGAATCGCTCTTGCGCCAGCCCGTGATGTCGCTGCGCTCGCCACCTGAAAAAACATAGCCGTTCTGCAGCACGCCCGCGGTTTCGCCGGTGACGATGTTCACGCCATCGACCGACATCACGGCCATGACACGCTCGCCCATCGCATTGCGCGCGCGAATCGCGTAGCGCGAGCCGGGCCGGCCAGCCACCCAGTATTCACCGCGGTACCGGTAGATGGGCAGCTCGCGGCCCGTGGCGCGGTCGACCACGCTCACCTGCATGAGCGAGCCGAGGCGGTCGTACGTCAAAGGCGGCGAGGGCGGCCGTATCGGGCTTTCAGCGCAAGCCGGGAGGGCGGCCAATGCGAGGGCTGTCGAGAAGATGAGTCTGCGCTTCATGGTGGTCTTCCTTGCCGGGAGTGGATCGGTAGGGCTTCTACGGAGCAGCACCGGAGGCAGGGTTAAACGCGCGCAAAAAAATAGCGCTGCCTCTTTCAGGGCAGCGCCGGGCGTCCGTTTTCAGGGACGCTGGGGTTGGGGGCAAGGTCTAGATGTCTTCGAGCAACGGATACGGCAGCGGCTCCACCGTGAGCTCCGGGCCGTCGGCGCTGCCCGCATGCAGGCCGCCGGTTTCAAGCGCCGCGATCTGGATGGAGATCAGCGCGGCCCAGCCGCCGCCCGGGGCCGGCGCGGTCTGAGCCACCGTACCCACAGGCTGGTCGGCGTCGCTGGCGGCAAACACTTCCTGGCCCGCGCTCACCGGCGCATCGGCCTGTACAAGGTAGGTGCGGCGCTTCAGCGTACCGCGAAACTGGCTGCGCGCGACGATCTCCTGGCCCGGGTAGCAGCCCTTCTTGAAATTGACGCCGCCGACCGATTCGTAGTTGATCATCTGCGGCACGAAGGCCTCGATCACCGGGGTGGTCACCGTCACGATGCCGCTGCGGACCTCGCTCCATTGCCAGAGCTCCGCGTCGAGCGACGGTCCAGCGGGGGCTGGGTTGCCTGCGGGGGCAATCCACAGTGCGCGCGGCACGCCGTCGGCCGGGTAGAGCGAAACGGAGCTGATGTCCGTGCCGATGGCGGTGCGCTGGCCGGGCAGGGCGGCGGCATCGAGCCCGTTGCCGGTCAACGCGGTACCGGCAAGGCCGTACAGCGCGAACTGGTCCGTGGCATCGGTGAGCTTGGCCTTGGCGCGCAGCACATACATCGACAGGCGCTTGAGCGTGGCGGCCAGAATGTCCTTGCTGCAGACCAGCAGCACCAGGTCGGGCTGCGGCCGAATGCCTATGAAGCTGGCAATCACGCGGCCCTTGGCGGTGCAAAGGGCGGCCAGGCGGGCCTCGGTGGCGCCGAGCAGCGAAAAATCCTGCGTGAGCTGGCCGTGCAAAAAGCCGGCGGCATCCGGTCCTTCGGCGCGAATCACGCCAAGGTGCGAGAGGGCGGTAACACCATTGAGAACGACAGTAGTCATCGCTGAATTATCATGGTCGAAGCCGTTCCGTCCGGTCCGCAGGGAAACTTGCCGTTGTTCCCGCAAGGCCACCGACTTTTCGCACCGGATCCTCGATTCGGTTTTCTTTTCTCCGCTATTCCATCGGACCCGTGCGCCGCTTCTTTCTTACGCTCTTTCTGCTTGCCGCCCTGGGTGCGCTCGGTCTCGGCGCTGCCGGTTTGTGGTGGGTGCACCAGCCGCTCAGGCTGCCCGCACCCAGCCTCGACCTTTCCGTGGAGCCGGGCACCACGCCGCGCGGCGTTGCGCAGGCGGTGGCCGATGCCGGCGCCGACGTGCAGCCGCAACTGCTCTATCTGTGGTTCCGCGTTTCTGGCCAGGACCGGCAGATTCGCGCCGGCAGCTATGAGCTGGAGCGCGGCATCACGCCCAAGATGCTGCTCAACGTGCTGGTGCGCGGCGAAGAAGCCACGCGCAGCTTGGTGCTGGTCGAAGGCTGGAACTTCCGGCAGGTGCGCGCCGCCCTTGCCAAGGCCGAGCAGCTCAAGCCTGAAACCGTCGGGCTGCCCGACGACGCGCTGATGGCCAAGCTCGGCAGGCCCGGCGTGCACCCGGAGGGACGCTTTTTCCCCGACACGTACACCTATTCGAAGGGCTCGACCGACATTGCGCTGCTGCAGCGCGCCATGCGGGCCATGGACAAGAAGCTCGAAGCCGCCTGGGCGGCCAGGGCGGCCGATTTGCCGATCAAAACGGCCGATGAGGCACTTATCCTAGCCAGTATTGTCGAAAAGGAGACAGGCAAAGCCAAGGATCGCTCCGAAATTGCCGCCGTCTTCGTCAACCGGCTGCGCACCGGCATGCCGCTGCAGACCGACCCGACCGTGATCTATGGCATGGGCACCACTTTCGACGGCAATCTGCGCAAGAAAGACCTGCAGGCCGATACGCCCTGGAACACCTACACCCGCGGCGGCCTGCCGCCCACGCCCATTGCCATGCCGGGCAAGGCCGCGCTGCTGGCGGCGGTGCAGCCGGCGCAAAGCAAGTCGCTGTACTTTGTTTCGCGCGGCGACGGCACCAGCCAGTTCAGCACCTCCCTCGACGAGCACAACCGCGCGGTCAACCGCTACCAGCGCGGTGGTGGTGGCAGCAATGGCGAACCCAAACCGAAGGTCGCGCAATGAGTGAAGGCTTGTTTCTGACGCTCGAGGGCATCGACGGCGCGGGCAAGTCCAGCCATCTGGACGCGATGGAGGCACTCCTGAAAGCGCAGGGCCGCACGGTGGTGCGCACGCGCGAACCCGGCGGCACGCCGCTCGCGGAAACCTTGCGGGGGCTCATCCTCGAACAGCCGATGGACCCGCTGACCGAATCGCTCCTGGTATTCGCGGCGCGGCGGGATCACGTCGCCCAAGTGATAGAGCCAGCGCTGGCCCGTGGCGACGTGGTGCTGTGCGACCGCTTCACCGACGCCACCTTTGCCTACCAGGGCTCGGGCCGCGGCTTCGATGCGCAGGTGCTGTCGACGCTGGAGCAATGGGTGCAAGGGGGCAGGGGAGCGGCAGCGCTGCTGCAGCCTCACATCACGCTGTGGTTCGACCTGGCGCCCGAAATCGCCGCCCAGCGCTTGGCCGGAGCGCGCTTGCCCGACAAGTTCGAAGCCCAGCCGGTCGAGTTCTTCCGGCGTGTGGCGGCGGGCTATGCGGCCCGCGCGGCCGCCGATGCGCAGCGCTTCGTTCGCATCGACGCCAGCCAGACACGCGACCAGGTCTGGCAGCAGGTCGAAGCGGCACTTGTCGCGCGCGGCGCGCTGGCACCCGCGACCGGGGTCACCCGATGAGCGCGCCGCAGCTTTCACCATGGCTCCGCCGACCGCTCGCAGAGCTGTTGCGCCAGCGCGGCCATGCCTGGCTGCTGCAGGGGCCTTCGGGCCTGGGCCAGTACGAACTTGCGCTGGCACTTGCCGCCGCCTGGCTGTGCGAACAGCCGGCGGAAGAGGGCGGCACCGCCTGCGGCCAGTGCCCCAGCTGCCACGCCATCGAAGTTCGAACCCATGCCGACCTTTGCGTGCTGATGCCTGAAGTCGCCATGCAGGAACTCGGCTGGCCGCTCGACGAAAAAGCCCAGGCCGACATCGACGACAAGAAGCGCAAGCCCAGCCGCGAGATCCGCGTCGAAGCCATGCGCGACGCGGTCGGCTTTGCCCAGCGCACCAGCGCCCGCGGCCGCGGCAAGGTGGTGCTGGTGTACCCCGCCGAGCGCATGAACACCATCACTGCCAATGCGCTGCTCAAGACGCTCGAAGAGCCGGTCGGCGACGTTCGCTTTGTGCTGGCGAGCGAGGCCGCATGGCAATTGCTGCCGACCATTCGCAGCCGCTGCCTCGGCTTTACGCTGCCATGGCCCGCAACGGCCGAGGCCGAAGCGTGGCTGGGTGTGCACGACGTACCTGCCGCCGACGCCACCGCCTTGCTGCGTGCGGCCGGCGGCCGGCCCAGCGATGCGCTGCGGCTCGCGCACTCCGGCCAGTCGCCCAAGGCCTGGTCTCTGTTGCCAAAGGCAGTGTTGCGTGGAGACGTCGCCGCGCTGGCGGACCAGGCACCCTCTCAAGCCATCGGCGCACTGCAGAAGCTCTGCCATGACTTGATGGCCGTCGGCAGCGGTGCCGAACCGCGGTTCTTCGAGGCGGCAGACCTGCCGGCGGCAGTGCCTTCGCACTTGGCGCTGGCGCGTTGGTCCAAGTCGCTCGCCAACGCCGCAAGAACCGCCGAACACCCCTTCAATGCCGGGCTGATGCTGGAAGCGCTTGTGAGCGAGGCGCGAACCACCCTAAACTCTGTTCCTCGCCGACCATGAACCAACCCGCCGCCCCAGCCGCCGCCGCAACGCCTCAACGGCCGAGCGTGATCCAGCTCGCCATCAAGGAGAAGGGTGCGCTCTACGCCGCCTATATTCCGCTGTTTGCCGAAGGCGGCATCTTCATTCCGACTTCGCGGGAATACCGGCTGGGCGACGACGTCTATGTGCTGCTGACGCTGCCCGAAGACCCGCAGCGCTATCCCGTCGCCGGCAAGGTCGCATGGATCACGCCGCAGCGCGCCGCCGGCAACCGGGCGCCGGGCGTCGGCATCCGGTTCCCGTCCGACGAAAAGTCGCGCCAGCTCAAGGCGCGCATCGAGGCGGCGCTCGGTGGCTCGATGGCCTCCGACCGGCCGACACAAACCATCTAGGTCGCCTCCAGGCTGCGCGCACTCCGTGTCGCGCGCCTTTCCCCTGACCGGGGGCGACACCAGAGGCCCGGCAAAGCCGGTTCCTCGGTGTCCCTGGCATCAGCCAGACAATCAGCGCCATGTTCACCGATTCCCACTGCCACCTCACTTTCCCCGAGTTCGCGGACCAGATGCCGCAAATCCGCGCAGCCATGGCCGAAGCGCAGGTCGACCGGGCCCTGTGCATCTGCACCAAGCTCGAAGAGTTCGATGACGTTCAGGCCCTGGCGGCCCGCTACGACAACTTCTGGGCCAGCGTGGGCGTGCACCCCGACAACGAGGACATCGCCGAACCCACCGTCGATGACCTGATTCGCCGTGCAGCCTTGCCCAAGGTAGTAGCCATCGGCGAGACCGGCCTCGACTACTACCAGATGGAAGAACGGAAGGGCGGGCGCAGTATTTCCGACATGGAATGGCAGCGCGACCGGTTCCGTGTGCACATTCGCGCCGCGCAGCAAACCCGCATGCCGCTGGTCATTCACACGCGCGAAGCCTCGGCCGACACGCTGGCCATCCTGAAGGAGGAGGGCGAAGACGGCTCCGGCAAGGCCGCGGGCGGCGTGTTCCATTGCTTTACCGAAACGGCGGAGGTCGCGCGCGCGGCGCTCGACCTCGGTTTCTACATTTCGTTTTCAGGCATCCTGACCTTCAAGAAGGCACAGGACCTGCGCGACGTGGCCGCCTTTGTGCCGCTGGACCGGATGCTGATCGAGACCGACAGCCCTTATCTGGCCCCGGTGCCGTACCGCGGCAAGACCAACAATCCGTCGTACGTGCCGTACGTCGCAAAGCAGATTGCCGAGCTGCGCAAGCTGCCCATCGAAGCAGTCGCAGCGGCTACGAGCGACAACTTCGAAACGCTGTTCAAGGGAGTAAAAACAAAATGAGAAATTACATCAAGAAGTTCTTCTATCTGGCTGTCGCTGCAGCAACTTTTACCGCACACGCCGGTTCGTTCGAAGATTTCTTCCGGGCCGTGCGCGGAGACAACGCCAGCGGCGTGCGAACCCTGCTGCAGCGCGGTTTCGACCCCAACACGCGAGACGAACACGGCCAGACCGGCCTGATCATCGCGCTGCGCGAACCGTCGCCCAAGGTCGCCCAAGTGCTGCTCGAGTCGCCGCAAACCGACGTCGACATTGCCAACGCCAAGGACGAAACCCCGCTGATGCTGGCCGCCATCAAGGGCCAGCAAGACATCGTCGCCCAGCTGCTCAAGCGCGACGCCGCCGTCAACAAGACCGGCTGGACGCCGCTGCACTATGCCGCCAGCAGCGGCCAGTTGAGCATCATGAAAGTGCTGCTCGACAACTACGCCTTCATCGATGCGCAGTCGCCCAACGGCACCACGCCGCTCATGATGGCCGCGATGTATGGATCTACCGAAGCCGTGAAGCTGCTGCTGGCCGAGGGCGCGGACACCACCATGAAGAACCAGCTCGGCATGACCGCGGTCGACTTCGCGACCAAGGCCAATCGGCCCGAAGCCGCGCAACTCATCACGGCTGCTGCCGGCGCAAAGCCGACCCCTCAAGCGATTCCCAAAGACGGTAAATGGTGAGCTCCGCGGCCTGATTGGCCGCGGCTTGCGCACCAGGCGCTGCGCCACTTTCCTCGATACGAGGGCTGAATCCGACGCGCCGGCACAGGTCCGGCAAAACACCCAAAAGGGCGCCTGCGCAGTCATGCGAGACTCTGCGGAGAAGGAGAAGCAGAGATGAATACGTTTCTATTCATGGTCTTTTTGTTGGCCATCGGGTTCCTGGTGTTCGTGGCGCTCGCAAGAAAAAGGTCTGCGCAAAGCAGCAGCGGCTTTGTCGACAAGCCCAAGGCACGGCCGCCGCTTACTGCGCGCGAACAGGCCATGTACAACCGCCTCGTGCAAACGCTGCCGGACCTGGTGGTGCTGCCGCAGGTCAGCTTTGGCGCGCTGCTCACGGCCCGCACGCGCGCCGCACGAAGCTCGTTCAGCCGCAAGATCGCCGACTTTGTCGTGTGCGACCGTTCATTCAAGGTCGTGGCCGTGGTGGCGCTCGGCGACAAGAACAGCAAGGGCAAGTCGCAACGCGACCTGGACCGGGATGCGCTGCTGGTCGAGGCTGGCTACCGCGTGCTGCGATATCCGAGGGTGCCGGATGTGGGACGCGTGGAGGCTGATTTCGATCCGACGATGGCTTCGGTGAATCCGATGGGGTCCTGAGGGGGTCGGGATTCAGGGCTTGGCTGCAGGGTCTGTCGACCTCCCCATAAATAACACAATGTGCATTATGTTAAATGACATGTGCTGAGTTCGCACTGACGGGCCCAGCCGTCTATTCGTCGTGCGACTTCAGGTCCCTCCTCACTCAAGGTGGCGGCCGCAGTCAGCCGGAGACCCATAGCTATGCAACGAATAATGGTCCTGCATCGCCGCTCTCAGAATACGTCTGGAAGTTGCCTCGGCTCGGAGGTCGTGATGTCAGGCTTGGATCGCCCTACTCCATATCGGCCTGAGTTGGCCGTAGCTTGGCTCGAAGCGGGCGTGCCATACGTCGATGGGCGGCGGACCGCCAAGCCCTCAGCTTTCAATGCTTGACTGGAGAACGAGGCGCAAATGATCGAGCGTGTGCGGGTCACTTTCGAGTCGCGGGGCGTCGAATGCGCGGGATGCTTCTACTGGCCCGAGAAGCCGAGGTCGTCCTTGCCGTGCGTCGTTCTGTGCAACGGCTTTTCTGGGACCATGGACTGGATGCTGCCGCAATTTGCCGAAAGGTTCGCCTCCGTGGGAATTGCGGCTTTCACGTTCGACTATCGCCATTTTGGTGAAAGCCAGGGGCTCCCGCGGCAGCTCATCAGCGTCCGTCGGCAGCGGCAGGACATCATGGCCGCTCTTCGCTTTGTCCGCGCCCAGGCAAACATCGACACGGGGCGGATCGCGCTCTGGGGCACATCATTGGGCGGAGGTCACGTTATCGACATTGCCTCTCGCGATCCCGGGGTCGCCGCAGTCATCGCGCAGGTTCCCGGACTCGACTTCGTACGCAAGGAGGCGCGGGCGACGATCGCGATTCCGTCCTCGACAGTCGCGAGGCTGCTTGCCGCAGCCGCATGGGACGGGCTGCGAGGATTGCTCGGACTGTCTCCCTGCTATGTGAAGGTGTTCGGCCAACCTGGCGAGCTCGCGATATTCACCGAACCCGCGCTGCAGGAGAGATTTCATGCCCTGGTCCAAGGAAGCCCGACCTGGCGCAACGAATTCACGCCACGCTTCTATCTGGCGCCGCCCCGCTATCGCGACGGGACTGCCGAACGAATCAAGGCTCCCGTGCTCGTCGCCATCGCCGAAGAGGATGTCTATGCCAACCCCGCGTTCCAGGCTTGGGTCGGCGGGCGCGCGCCGAGCGGCGAGGTGAGGCGCTATCACGGCGGTCACTTCGATGTCTACCACGATCTTTTCGAAGAGGTGGTGCGTGATCAGATTGCATTTTTGGAGCGGTACGTCGCCGGGTAAGGCTCTTGGCTTCATTGGCTGTGTGACATTTGTGAACGTTCTTCACCATCGCGATGTACGCGGCACCGCACGGCAAGGCGTTGGTTGAGCGTCAGGGCTATTTCTCGCCCTCAGGAGTTGAAATGACTTTTTCCCGAGCCGCTCTCAAGTTGGGTGCCGCAAGTCTCGTTGCCGCCGCAGCCTTGTTCACCGCCGCATCGGCCAATGCGGGCACCAACTGGTCCATTGGGATCAACTTACCCGGCGTCGTCGTGAGCGAACCCGCACCGGTCTATTACGAGCCGGCGCCTGTCTACTCGAGGCCGGCCCCGACCTACTACCAGCCTGCGCAGCCGGTTTACTCCGTACCGGCACCTGTCTACTACGAACCTGGCTCTCGTTGGGAGGAGCGCCGCGCGCAACGCTGGGAAGAGCGCCGCGCGGAGCGCCGTGAGTGGCGTCGCCAGCAATGGGAACGCGAGCAGTACCGCCGCTACTACGAGGATCGCGATTGATGTTGGTGATGTCGATCCGTGCAGGTCTTCCGAGAAGTCCTTCAGTGTGTCGATCCAGGCCAGCCCTGCTTGAGCTGCAGAAACTGCGCCAATGAAGATCATTCGGGCGTCTTCAGCGCCTCACCTTGGGGCTGGGACGTTCGAACCCCACATTCGCTCCCAGACCCACGCCAGTCCCCGCCGCACGTCTCCTCGCGACCCCTCGTTGCGCGGAACTACGGGACGCCACACCCCGCCTTGCTCCTCTGCCACGACGAACGAGAAGCTGTAGTTCGGCTCCTGACCCATGCGCAAGTCCGTGACCCATGCCCGTCCGCCGCGTGCATGCACCTTGTAGAAGCCGTGCGAGAACGCCGCGAGCCGTTGTACAGGCGGCAGCGTGCTCACGGCCGCGGACACCGGCGGCGCGGCGAAACGCGCCCATTGGATCGGCCGGGAGCCGTCCAGTAGCGAGCGGAAGCCCTCGTCGTAGCTCCCGTCCGGTCGCATGGCCACGATGCGCCACAGCAATGTATTGAAGGGTGTTGGAGTGACCAGTATTGCGGCTGGCTGGGCCTCCCCGGCGAGCGACTCCTGCGCCATGGTGCGCACGTGCCATTGCGCAGCCGCACTCCACGCCAAGTAGGCAGTCGACAGCACAAGGCCCGCATGCACCGATGGCAGGCCCCGCCATTGGCGGCGCGTCACACCGAGGACTACGCCTGCCAGCAACGGTAGTGTGTAGAGCGGGTCAATGATGAAAATGCTGCCCACGCCGAAGGGGTAGTTGGTGAACGGCAGCAGCAACTGCGTGCCATAAACCGTCATCGCGTCCAGCAGCGGGTGCGTCACCAGAGCCAGCCACATCGCGAGCCACCAACGCCGGAATCCGGCTTGCTCGCCGTGCAGCAATGCGGGCAATCCGGCAAGAACGGGCGATGCGAGCGTCAGCCAGAACAGGGAATGCGACTCCGCACGGTGAAGCACCATGTTTCGCAAGGCGTCGCCTTGGTCGATCAACACATCCAGGTCGGGCAATGTGCCGGCCAACCCGCCCCAGAGAGCGGCCTTCCACGCGGCCGTGCGACGGCCCATGGTGGCCAGGCCGACCGATGCGCCCAAGACAATTTGAGAAACGGAGTCCACGGGCCAAGGCTACCCCAAGGTGGGTTGCGACTGGGCTTCAAATCGGCTCGGCGGATCATCATCAACACACACGTGCGCATCAAGGAAGCGGTGAGGTTCGGGGATCGCAGCTTGGGCCATGCACACGGGGATGATGCCCCCGACGCGAACTTTTGGAAGTGAGCCTCGCCGTTGATCAGGGTATCGACGACATCCAGCAGGAAGGTCGCGGCCAGCAGGCCGAAGAACCACGCACGGTGCGCGTAGAAATAATCTTCGTAGCTTTCATAGTCTCGCAAGCTATCGGGGAACAACAACGCGCACAGAAGGAAGAGAACCACGCCATAGCTGACGATGAAGGCATAGGTCCCGAATGTCCAACCTGTTGCTGCATTGGTCTCCTATCGGTTGGCCTCAACGAAGGGCCGGTTCTGGCCGAGCGCAAGCCTTGCTTTCATAGAGCGATTCTTTCCCAGCGCCTCTTGTACGCCCACTCGTAGTTTCCGAAAGCGTAGGAAAGAAATGCCTCAACCGCTTCGTCGGGTCCGACGATGTCGACGCAGCGGTAGTGCGCCGCGGTAGTCACCAATTGATGCTCCAGATGAAAGCCTTGTTCATCGGCGTAAACCTGCATGTAGGTGCCACCGCGCAGCTCCAAGACGGCGAACGGATCGGGTTTGCCAGGCAGCTCGGGGATGGCTCGGCGAATGTCGTCTTCATTGGCAGCACCAGCGAGTTCAAGGGCTGGGCATGAGAACGTCGCGCTCACATACTCAGCCCCTACGTCAAACAGGATGTACGAATCCGGTGCGACCGGCTCGCTGCCAAGCCAAACGATCAGAAAGCAGTCGGCCGCAACGGCAGGTACATGAACAAGAACATGGCCATTCACCTTGCTGCGCCATGCGGTGACCGCGGCAGGGTCGATTTCGGCCCAGTCCCCTAGGCCCAGCGAACCCCAAACATCACGAGCCAGACCTAGCGCAGCGGCTTTCGCCCCGTCCGAAATTTCAGAGCGCCCACCAGACCCCCGCTGACAAGGTCGAGATACTCTGCGATCTGCAGAAGCCGGGGAGATCGCTTTTTAGGCTTCTTAGAGAAGAACATCAGGTGAGATCCGACGGGAAAGAGCTTCCGTCCTTGAACTTGTTGCACAGCTATCCCGAAGCTGCTCTGACGGCATTGTGGCAGTTTAGGTCGGGCCACCGGACGACGGCTCTGGCTCGATTTTTCTCGGTGATATCGCGCACCGTTCGAGCGAAGACCTTCAATGAGACGGACGCTCAAACTGAGCAAGATCTACGGCTCAACGGCTCGTCTTCACGATCAGCCTTCACTGCGCTCCCCGCTCGCTCTAGGCAAGACGGATAAACCACGCTACTCGAAGTCGCCCGCTCCCAAAAGCATCGGGTTGGCGTCCGTGTACACGTCGCCGGCTGGCGCGAGCTCCAACACCTTGGCGTTGATCACCGCTCGATGGACCAGGTATGCATGGGCGAGATCCTTCTCGCCCGGTCCCGCTCCGAAACAGGCTTCAAGCGTGGCGCGCGCAATGGCCACCGGTACCGATGTTTCGCCATCAATACGCTTGACCCGCACGAACAGCGTGGTGCCCCTGTCTTCCAGATTCACGAAGTCGCCGACGTCAACGCGCTCATCCCTCTGTCCTGTCTGAGTTTCTACGCTCTTCGTCATTGGCATTCCTTTCTCGCACGCTGGTGCTAGCAATGATCTCCGTGCGACCGGGTGCACGTGCCAGCCGGCGAGGCGTGCAAGCGCAGGACAAAGCCTCGGCAGCGGTGCCTATGACAGGCCCGTGGAGCCGGTTCGCGAGGATCAACGCGCGTCCCGCACGATCTGGCGGCTATGATCCGCCCGCCGCCGAAGAGCGGCCTGTCAGACCACGGAGCGAGGAGAAAAACCCAT
>NZ_JBBCBO010000042.1:0-14735 GCF_037203865.1 Variovorax sp. CCNWLW186
CGGGTGCTCCGCGCAGCGAAATAAAGGAGGAGGGCGAAGCCCGGGGGACATTCGCGGAGGGGAGTACCCGGTGGCCTGTGCGCACGCCCTGAACAAAACGCCCTGAACAAGCGCCCAAGGAGACCCAATGAAAAAGTCCGTAGATTTCTATTTCGACTTCGGCAGCCCCGCCGCCTACCTGGCCGCCACCCAGCTGCCGCACGTCTGCGCCGACACCGCCGCCGAGCTCGTCTGGAAACCCATGCTCCTGGGCGGCGTGTTCCAGGCCACCGGCAACCGGTCTCCGGCCGAAGTGGTGCCCAAGGCGCCGTACATGACCATCGACCTGCAGCGCTTTGCCAAACGGTACGGCGTGCCCTTTGTGCACAACCCGCACTTTCCCATCAACACGCTGCTGCTCATGCGCGGGGCCACCGGCATCCAGATGAAAGAGCCGGAACGATTCGGCGCTTATGTCGACGCCATTTTTCACGCCATGTGGGTCGAACCCAAGAACATGAATGACCCGGCCGTCGTCGGCGCCGTGCTTCAAAATGCGGGCTTCGACGCCACTGCCTTGCTCGCGCTGGCCGGTTCGCAGGACGTGAAAGACCGCCTGAAAACCGTCACGCAAGAAGCCGTGGAGCGGGGCGTGTTCGGCGCCCCCACCATGTTCGTCGGCGACCAGATGTTCTGGGGCCAGGACCGCCTGGATTTTGTGCGAGAAGCCCTCGACGCCTGAGCGTGGCGTCACCCGTTTTTATTCAAGGACCATTCCCATGAGCGACATCCTCGTCCACACCGAAGCCGGTGTGATGACCATTACCTTCAACCGCGTCGACAAGAAAAACTCCATCACCAGCGGCATGTACGCCGAACTGGCCGATGCACTGGCCACGGCCGAGGGCGACGCGGCCGTGCGCTGCGTGCTGATCCAGGGCGACCCGACCATTTTCAGCGCCGGCAACGACATCGGCGACTTCCTGAATGCCCCGCCCGCCGGCAAGGAGTCGCCCGTGTTCCGCTTTTTGCGCGGCATCGCCACCTTTCCCAAGCCCGTGGTCGCCGCCGTCTGCGGCCCGGCCGTGGGCATCGGCACCACCATGCTGTTCCACTGCGACCTCGTCTACGCGGGCGACAACGCGGCTTTCTCGATGCCTTTCGTGAACCTGGGCCTGTGCCCCGAGGCGGCCTCGAGCCTGCTGGTGCCGCAGATGCTGGGCTACCACCGTGCCGCCGAGGCGCTGTTGCTGGGTGAGCCTTTCATGGCCGAGGCCGCGCTCGAAGTGGGCCTGGTCAACCGCATCGTGCCGCCGACCGAAGCCAACGCCATCGCCCAGGTTCAGGCCCGCAAGCTCGCGGCCAAGCCGCTGAGCGCGCTGGTAGAGACCAAGCGCCTGCTGAAGAAGGCGCAACTGCCCGCCGTGCTCGAGCGCATGGACGAAGAGGGCGCGAGCTTCGGGCGCATGCTGCGGGAACCGGCCGCGCGCGAAGCCTTCGGCGCCTTCATGGAAAAGCGCAAGCCGGATTTTTCGAAGGTCTGAGGGGCTCCACACCCCTGCGCCGATTTACTTCTCGATCGGCCGCGGGCGGCCGTGGTCGTCGATGGCCACGTAGGTAAACGTGGCCTGCGTCACCTTGATGTACTCGCCCTGCGCCCGAAAACGCTCGGCAAACACCTCGACCGTCACCGTGACCGAGGTGCGCCCGATGCGCACCAGCTTCGAATAGAACGAGAGAATGTCGCCCAGCCGCACCGGCTGCTTGAAGATGAACTCGTTCACCGCCACCGTGGCCTGGCGGCCCTTGGCGTAGCGCGCTGGAATGACCGAGCCGGCCAGGTCGCACTGCGCCATGACCCAGCCGCCGAAGATGTCGCCGTTGGCGTTGCAGTCCGCCGGCATGGGAATGACCTTGAGCACCAGCTCCATGTCGGTGGGCAGGCTTTTGAGGGTGGCGGCAGCGTCGGTGCTGGAAGTATCGGACATGGGCACAATCTGAGGCAGAACAAAGCAACCACGATTGTCCCTCATGCGCCGCAGCGGCGAAGCCCTACCTCCATCGTCCCATCCCGTCGCCGGGCACCCCCCGGCGCGCAGCGACCGCTCCGACTGGGCCACGCTGCGCCGGCTTTTTCCCTACCTCTGGCAATACAAGTGGCGGGTAATGGCCGCGCTTGCCTTCATGGTGGGGGCCAAGGTGGCCAACGTCGGCGTGCCGGTGCTGCTCAAGAACCTCATCGACACAATGACGCCCAAGCCCGACATGGCGCAGGCGCTGCTGATCGTGCCCATCGGGCTTTTGCTGGCCTACGGGCTGCTGCGGTTCTCGACCGCGCTCTTCGGCGAGCTGCGCGAACTGATCTTTGCCAAAGCCACCGAAGGCACGGCCCGGCAGATTGCGCTGGAGGTGTTCGGCCACCTGCATTCGCTGAGCCTGCGCTTCCACCTGGAGCGCCAGACCGGCGGCATGACGCGCGACATCGAGCGCGGCACGCGCGGGGTGCACTCGCTCATCTCGATGTCGCTCTACAGCATCGTGCCGACCATCATCGAGCTGGTGCTGGTGCTCACGATTTTGGGCGTGAAGTTCGACTCGCTCTTTGTCTGGATCACGGCCGCGGCGCTGGTGCTGTACATCACGTTCACGGTCACCGTGACCGAGTGGCGCACCCAGTTTCGCAAGACCATGAACGAGCTCGACTCCATGGCCCAGAGCCGCGCGGTCGATTCGCTGCTGAACTACGAAACCGTCAAGTACTTCAACAACGAGGAGTTCGAGGCGAAGCGCTACGACGCCAGCCTGGACCGGTACCGCAAGGCCGCCATCAAGAGCCAGCGCACGCTGAGCATGCTCAACATCGGGCAGCAGATGATCATCGCCGTGAGCTTGGTGCTGATGCTGTGGCGCGCCACCTCGGGCGTGGTCGAAGGGCGCATGACGCTGGGCGACCTGGTGATGGTCAACGCCTTCATGATCCAGCTCTACATTCCGCTCAATTTTCTGGGCGTGATCTACCGCGAGATCAAGCAGAGCCTGACCGACCTCGACAAGATGTTCGTGCTGATGGAAAAAGAGCGCGAGGTGCGCGACGCGCCCGGCGCGCAACCGCTCGCGGGCGTCGACTCCACCATCCGCTTCGAAGACGTCAGCTTCGCCTACGAACCTGCGCGCCCCATCCTGAAGCACGTGAGCTTCGAGATCCCGGCCGGCAAGACCGTGGCCGTGGTCGGCCCCTCGGGCTCCGGCAAGTCAACCCTCGCACGCCTTCTCTACCGCTTCTACGACGTGCAGCAGGGCCGCATCACCATCGGCGGGCAAGACATCCGCGAGGTGCAGCAATCCAGCGTGCGCCGCGCCATCGGCATCGTGCCGCAGGACACGGTGCTGTTCAACGACACGGTCGAATACAACATTGCCTACGGTCGGCCGGGCGCAACCCGCGAAGAGGTGGAAGCCGCGGCGCGCGCGGCGCGCATCCACGACTTCATCTCGGCCACACCTCTGGGCTACGAAACCACGGTCGGCGAGCGCGGCCTCAAGCTTTCGGGCGGAGAAAAGCAGCGCGTGGCCATTGCGCGCACGCTGCTCAAGAACCCGCCCATCGTGATCTTCGACGAGGCCACCTCGGCGCTCGATTCCGCCAACGAGCGCGCCATCCAGTCCGAGCTCAAGAGCGCGGCGCAGGACAAGACCACGCTGGTCATTGCGCACCGCCTGTCGACGGTGGTCGATGCGCACGAGATCCTGGTGCTCGAAGCCGGCGTGATCGTCGAGCGCGGCACGCATGCCGAGTTGCTGGCCAGGCAGGGCCGCTATGCGCAGATGTGGGCTTTGCAGAAGAGCGAAGCAACCCCGCTGATGTAGCCCGATCATTCATTTCTTTGTTTCTCATTGATCCAGGAGTTCAGACGTGCCGACCAAGATTCCCCTGCTGGTGCTCAACAGCCTCTCGAGTGCCCACCAGGCCCAGATTGCCGAAATCTACGACGTGACCTACGCCTTCGATCCCGCCGCGCGCGCCGCGGCCGTTGCGGAGCACGGCAAGAAGTTTCGCGCGGTGCTGACCATCGGCGTCATCGGCATCACGCCCGAAGAAATCGCGGCCATGCCGGCACTTGAACTCGTCTGCTGCATGGGCGCAGGCTACGAAGGCGTGCCGCTCGACGTGACCCGGGCGCGCGGCATCGTCACGGCCAACGGCGCGGGCACCAATGACGACTGTGTGGCCGACCACGCCTTCGGCCTGCTGATCAGCATCGTTCGCGGGTTTCGCCAGCTCGACCGGCTGTGCCGCGAGGGCGTGTGGCGCGAGGCGATTCCGCAGCCGCCGAACGTGTCGGGCAAGAAGCTCGGCATCCTCGGGCTGGGCACCATCGGCCAGAAAATCGCCAAGCGCGCCGCCGCGTTCGACATGGAAGTGGGCTATCACAACCGCAAGCCGCGAGAAGGCGCAACGCAGCGCTACTTCGACGACCTGAAGTCGCTCGCCACGTGGGCCGACTTCCTGGTGCTCGCCGCGCCTGGCGGGCCGGCCACGCGCCACCTGGTGAATGCCGAGGTGCTCGATGCGCTCGGGCCGCAGGGCTTCCTGGTCAGCATCGGCCGCGGCAGCGTGGTCGATACCGAGGCGCTGGCCGCGGCGCTGCGCGAGAACCGCATTGCGGGCGCGGGCCTGGATGTCTATGAAAGCGAGCCGAAGCGGCCCGAGCCGCTGATCGGCTTGGACAACGTGCTGCTTACGCCGCACATGGCGGGCTGGTCGCCGGAGGCGACGCAGAAATCGGTCGACCATTTCCTTGCGAATGCTGAAGGGCATTTCGCGGGGCGCGGTGTCTTGACGCCGGTCTGATGGTCTTGCCCCTTCCCCCTCTGGGGAAAGGTTGGGATGGGGGCGGGCAGGGCGCCCAGTGGATGCGCCGCGTGCCCCCACCCCCGCCCTCCCCCGGAAGGGGAGGGAGTCAAGCCAAAACCGGCGGGCGTTGCTTGCCCCATCCGCAGGCCCGCTCATACACATTCCCCAGCCGCAGCACGCCGAGATCCGCATGGATCGGCCCGGCCAGCTGCAGGCCCATCGGCAACCCGCCCTCGCCGAATCCCGCGCGCACATTCAGCGTCGGCAACCCGGCCAGGGTGAACGGCGTCACAATTTCCATCCAGCGGTGATACGTGTCGCTCGGCACGCCGGCCACTTCGGCGGGCCAGTGCAGTTCCGCATCGAAAGGGAACACCTGGGCCGATGGCGCCAGCACGAAGTCGAAGCGCTCGAAGAGCTTGACGAACGCACGGTACACATTCGAGCGATAGAGCGAAGCCTGGTACAGCGACGCCGCATCCAGGTGGCGGCTCTGCTCTATTTCCCACTGCGCCTCGGGCTTGAGCTGGGCAAAGAGCTTCGGGTCGCTCAGGTACGCGCCGAGCTTGCCGCCGACCAGCAACTGCCGCAGGCGCAGCCACGCGTTCCAGTTGTGCTCGCGCGGCACATCGAGCGTGCAGGGCTCGACTTCGCAGCCGATGGCGCGAAAGGTGTCGAGTGCGCGCTCGCCCAGTTCGCGGATGCCCGGCGCCAGCGGCAGATCGGGCCAGATGCCGCCGAGCCAGCCCACGCGCAGGCCCTCCACGTTGTCGTCGAGCCGCAGTGCATCGGGCGCGGGCAGGGCCTGCGGCGACGACAGCGGCACGCGCGTGTCGAAGCCCGCCTGCACCGCCAGCAGCCGCGCGGTGTCTTCCACGTTGCGGGCCATCGGTCCTTCGGTGCCCAGTTGTTGGAAGAACAGCTCCTGCTCGGGATCGCCGGGCACGCGGCCGCGCGAGGGCCGCATGCCGATCACGTTGTTGAAGGCGGCCGGGTTGCGCAGCGAGCCCATCATGTCGCTGCCGTCGGCCACCGGCAGCATGCCCAGGGCCAGCGCCACCGCGGCGCCGCCGCTGCTGCCGCCGGCGCTGCGGTCGGGCGCATAGGCGTTGCGGGTAATGCCGAACACCGTGTTGTAGGTGTTCGAGCCCAGGCCGAACTCCGGCGTGTTGGTCTTGCCGATCACGATGGCACCGGACTCCCGCATGCGCGCGACGTGAAGGCTGTCGGTGCGCGCCGGGGTGCGCGGCGAAAGCGGCGAGCCCATGGAGGTCGGCAGGCCGGCTGCGTGGCTCAAGTCCTTCACCGCCAGCGGAAAGCCGTGCATCCAGCCGCGCCGCTCGCCGCGTGCCAGTTCGGCGTCGCGTTCACCGGCTTCGGCCAACAGGGCTTCGGGTTCGCGCAGCGAAACAATGGCGTTGAAGCGCGGGTTGAGCGCCTCGATGCGCGCCAGCGACGCTTGCATCACCTCGCGGCAGGACACCTTTCGGCTCCCGATCAGGTGCGACAGTTCGGTGGCGGTCAGTTCGGGCAGGTCGGCAAAAGACATGGCGAGTGCGGGAAAAGGAGGGGGCGCCCAGTATGGCGCGGCGCTCGCATAATCGCCGCGTATGGAAACAAAGTGGCTAGAAGACTTCATCAGCCTGGCGGAAACGCGCAGCTTCAGCCGCTCGGCCCAATTGAGGCATGTCACGCAGCCGGCTTTTTCGCGGCGCATCCAGGCGCTGGAGGGCTGGGCCGGCACCGACCTGGTCGACCGCAGCTCCTACCCCACGCGCCTCACGCCCGCGGGCCAGACGCTCTACAGCCAGGCCATCGAGATGCTGCAATCGCTGCAGAGCACCCGCGCCATGCTGCGCGGCCATTCGGCGGCGGGGCAGGACGTGATCGAGATTGCGGTGCCGCACACGCTGGCCTTCACCTTCTTTCCTTCGTGGGTGACCAGCCTGCGCGAGCACTTCGGGCCCATCAAGAGCCGGCTCATCGCGCTCAACGTGCACGACGCCGTGCTGCGGCTGGTCGAAGGCAGCTGCGACCTGCTGATTGCCTATCACCACCCCTCGCAGCCGCTGCAGCTCGACGCCAACAAGTACGAAATGGTCAGCCTGGGCGAGGAAACCGTGGCCCCCTGGGTCAAGGCCGACGCCGAGGGCGCACCGCGCTTCCGCCTGCCCGGAAGGCCCGGCCAGCCGCTGCCCTACCTGGGCTACGCGCCCGGCGCCTACCTGGGCCGGGTGGTCGACCAACTGCTCAAGGAATCGGGCACCGCCATCCACCTCGACCGGGTCTATGAAACCGACATGGCCGAGGGCCTGAAGGTCATGGCGCTCGAAGGCCACGGCATCGCCTTTTTGCCGCAGAGCGCGGTGCGCAAGGAAATCAAGGCGCGCAAGCTGGTGAGCGCGCTGCCGCCCGAGATCGACAGCCTGGAGGCGACGATGGAAATCCGCGCCTATCGCGAGCGGCCGAGCGCCCCCATCCCCGTCAAGACCGGCGCCGGCCGTTCCGCCAAGGCCGCGGCGGGCCTGGAAAGCCTGCAGCCCAAGCGCACGGCCGATGCGCTCTGGTCATACCTGGTCGGCGCCCAGCCGCCGACCCGCCGAGATGGTTGACGCCTGGAATTTGTGCGCTGCACAATCTATAAATGCCGCGCATGAGGCTCCCCGCAAACGGCATTGGCGTTGCGGGCGGGCCGCCACTACAGTCGCGGCAGCTTTCAGATCGCTGTCACAGCAAGTCTTCCGGCACGCGCCACCCGCGTGCTTTTTTTTAGCCGAGGAACCTGTATGAGCCCCAATTTCAGGACCGAACACGACTTCCTCGGCGAAAAGCAGATTCCTGCCCTCGCCTACTGGGGCGTGCACACCGCGCGTGCGGTCGAGAACTTTGCGATCTCCGGCACCCGCGTGTCGGCCATGCCCGACCTGGTGCGCGCCCTGGCGCTGGTAAAGAAGGCCGCCACGCGCGCCAATGCCGACCTGGGCGCCATCGACCGCGACCGCGCCGCCGCCATCATCCTGGCCTGCGACGACCTCATCGAAGGCAAGCTGCTCGACGAATTCGTGGTCGACGTGATCCAGGGCGGCGCCGGCACCTCGACCAACATGAACGCCAACGAGGTGATCTGCAACCTCGCGCTCGAAAAGCTCGGCCATGAAAAAGGCCGGTACGACGTGCTGCACCCCAACGACCACGTCAACGCCTCGCAGAGCACCAACGACGTCTATCCCACGGCGGTGCGGCTGGCGCTGTGGTTTGCCATCGACAAGCTGCTCGAATCCATGGCGGCGCTGCGCAAGAGCTTCGAAGCCAAGGCGCTCGAGTTCAAGGACATTCTCAAAATCGGACGCACCCAGCTGCAGGACGCCGTGCCCATGACGCTGGGGCAGGAGTTCCTGACCTACGCCATCATGATCGGGGAAGACGAGGCCCGGCTTGGCGAGGCGCGTGCGCTCATCGAGGAAATCAACCTCGGCGCCACGGCCATCGGCACCGGCATCAACGCGCCGCACGGCTATGCCAACCTGGCCTGCCAGTACCTGGCCGAGCAAAGCGGCGTGCCGCTGAAGCAGGCGGCCAACCTGATCGAGGCCACGCAGGACACCGGCGCCTTCGTGCAGCTTTCGGGCGTGCTCAAGCGCGTGGCCACCAAGCTCAGCAAGACCTGCAACGACCTGCGCCTGTTGTCCAGCGGGCCGCAGGCCGGCTTCGGCGAAATCCGGCTGCCGCCGCGGCAGGCCGGCTCGTCGATCATGCCGGGCAAGGTCAATCCGGTGATTCCGGAAGTCATGAACCAGGTGGCTTTCGAGGTCATCGGCAACGACATCACGGTCACCATGGCGTCGGAGGCCGGCCAGCTGCAGCTCAACGCCTTCGAGCCCATCATGGGATGGAGCCTGTTCAAGAGCATCAAGCACCTGAGCAATGCCTGCGTCACGCTGCGGGAGAACTGCGTCGTGGGCATCGAAGCGAACCGCGAGTTCCTGGCGAAGCGGGTGCGGGAATCGGTCACGCTGGTCACGGCGCTCAACCCCCTCATCGGCTACGAAAAAGCGGCGCTCATCGCCAAGACCGCGCTGGCCACCGGCGGACCGATCGACCTGGTGGCCGAATCACTGGGCATCATGACGCGCGCCGAGATGGACGCGCTGCTCGTGCCCGAAAATCTGACCCAGCCCGTTCGCCTGTCCGCACCGGTGCCCCCGGCTGCCGAGCCCTCGGGCACAAAGGCTGCTTAGTGAAAGTCGGACAATGCCAATGGGTAGCCCTGCACCACGACGGCGCCGCGATGCGCGGCGCCGGTGCAAGCGTCATCGAGAATGCACCGGGTTGGCCCGGGTATTCCCCATGACCTGAATGTCTAAAATTTAGTTGTATCTGTATCTTCCAGTCACCTCAGGAGTTTTCCGTATGAAAAAGCAAGTATTGGCATTGGCAATCGCAGCCGTGGCTGCCGGCAGCGCGTTTGCACAGGCCAATGACACCCTGGCCAAGATCAAGGCCTCGGGCACCATCACCGAAGGCGTGCGGGAATCTTCCGGCCTTTCGTACACGCTGGGCAACGGCCAGTACACCGGTTTCCACTACGACGTCTGCGCCAACATCATTCGCGACATCCAGAAGCACCTCGGCCTGGCCAAGCTTGAAACCAAGTACCAGCCCGTGACCTCGCAAAACCGCGTGCCCCTGGTGCAAAACGGCACCGTCGACCTGGAGTGCGGCTCCACCACCAACAACGCCACGCGCCAGAAGGACGTGTCGTTTGCCGTGACCACCTACGTCGAGGAAGTGCGCATTGCTGTCAAGGCCAACTCGGGCATCAACAGCATCAAGGACCTGAACGGCAAGACCGTGGCCACCACCACCGGCACCACGTCGGTGCAAACGCTGCGCAAGAACGAGCGCGCCGGCGGCATCGACTTCAAGGAACTGTATGGCAAGGACCACTCCGACAGCTTCCTGCTGCTCGAATCGGGCCGCGCCGACGCCTTCGTGATGGACGGTTCCATCCTGGCCTCGAACATCGCCAAGTCCAAGTCGCCTGCCGAATACAAGATCGTGGGCGAAGTGCTCAGCGTCGAGCCCATCGCCATCATGATCCGCAAGGACGACGCCGCCTTCAAGAAGGTGGTGGACGACAGCATCAAGGCGCAGATCAAGAACGGCGAACTCGCCAAGCTCTGGGACAAGTGGTTCCTGAAGCCGATTCCCCCGGCAAACGTCACGGTGAACCTGCCCCTGTCCGACGCCACCAAGTCGGCTTGGGCCAACCCGAACGACAAGCCGATGGAAGAGTACGCCGCGAAGAAGTAATCGCTACGAAGGTCATCCGCGCAACGCCCGCCGCCCCCGGCGGGCGTTTGTTTTCGCAGGCAACGCAATGCTGCGGCGCGCAGGCATGGCCTCTGCAAGCTGGCAGTCTGGAAATCTGAAAGAAGGAGAGTCCCCGATGGGATCAAACTGGGATTGGCAGGTCTTCTTGCAAGACCCGGGCGGGAAGTACCCGACCTACTGGGAGTGGATGCTGTCCGCATGGGGCTGGACCGTGTCGGTGGCCCTGCTGGCGCTCATCGTCGCGCTGGTGTTGGGTTCGCTGATCGGCATCATCCGCACCTTGCCGAACAGCCCCTGGCTCGTGCGCCTGGGCAATGCCTGGGTCGAGCTGTTCCGCAACATTCCGCTCTTGGTGCAGATCTTTCTCTGGTACCACGTCATTCCGGCGCTGATTCCGGTCATGAAGGGCGTGCCCAGTTTCGTGCTGGTGGTGCTGGCGCTGGGCTTCTTTACCTCGGCGCGTATTGCCGAGCAAGTGCGCTCGGGCATCCAGGCGCTGCCCAAGGGCCAGCGCTACGCGGGCATGGCGGTGGGCTTTACCACGCCGCAGTACTACCGCTACGTGATCTTGCCCATGGCTTACCGCATCATCATTCCGCCGCTCACGAGCGAAACGATGAACATCTTCAAGAACTCGTCGGTGGCGTTCGCCGTGTCGGTGACCGAACTCACGATGTTCGCCATGCAGGCGCAGGAAGAAACCTCGCGCGGCATCGAGGTGTACCTTGCAGTGACGGGGCTCTACGTGATCTCGGCCTTTGCAATCAATCGCATCATGGCCTTCATCGAGAAGAAGACGCGCGTGCCGGGCTTCATCGTGTCGGCCAGCGCCGGCGGCGGGGGACACTGACATGATGAATCTCGACCTGTCGTTCTATAACTGGGACGTCATCAGCAACTTCGTCGTCAAGGGCTTCTACTTCAGCATCATGCTGACGATCGTGGCCACCATCGGCGGCGTGATCTTCGGCACCGTGCTGGCGCTCATGCGGCTGTCGGGCAAGAAGTGGCTCGACGCACCCGCCGCCATCTACGTCAACGGCATGCGCAGCATTCCGCTGGTGATGGTGATCCTGTGGTTCTTCCTCCTGGTGCCGGCCTCGTTCTACGCGGCCTTCGGCTCCATCGGCTCGAACTACCGCTCGGAAATCTCGGCCGTGATCACCTTCATCGCGTTCGAGGCGGCCTACTTCAGCGAGATCATGCGCGCGGGCATCCAGTCGATTCCGCGCGGCCAGGTGAATGCGGGCCAGGCGGTCGGCATGACCTACGGCCAGAACATGCGCCTGATCGTGCTGCCGCAGGCGTTCCGCAACATGCTGCCGGTGCTGCTCACGCAGACCATCATCCTGTTCCAGGACACCTCGCTGGTGTATGCCATTGGCGCGTACGACATGCTCAAGGGCTTCGAGACCGCGGGCAAGAACTTCGGCCGCCCGATCGAGGCCTACCTGCTCGCGGCCGTCGTTTACTTCATCATGTGCTATGCCTTGTCGTGGCTCGTCAAGCGCCTCCACAAGAAGATTGCCATCATTCGCTGAGTGGCTGAACCGGAGAAAGAAATGTCCGAAAAAATGATTGAAATCAAGAACGTCTCCAAGTGGTATGGCCCGGTGCAGGTGCTCAACGATTGTTCGGTGAGCATCTCCAAGGGCGACGTGGTGGTGGTGTGCGGGCCCTCGGGCTCGGGCAAGTCCACCCTCATCAAGACCGTGAACGCGCTCGAGCCCTTTCAGAAGGGCGAGATCACCGTCAACGGCATTCCGCTGCACGACCCCAAGACCAACCTGCCCAAGCTGCGCTCCAAAGTCGGCATGGTGTTCCAGCACTTCGAGCTGTTCCCGCACCTGTCGGTTACCGAGAACCTCACGATCGCCCAGATCAAGGTGCTCGGCCGCAGCCCCGAAGAAGCCAAGACCCGCGGCCTGAAGATGCTCGACCGCGTGGGCCTGATGGCGCACAAGGACAAGTTCCCGGGCCAGCTCTCCGGCGGCCAGCAGCAGCGCGTGGCCATTGCCCGCGCGCTCAGCATGGACCCGATCGTGATGCTGTTTGACGAACCCACTTCGGCGCTCGACCCCGAAATGGTCGGCGAGGTGCTCGACGTGATGGTGAGCCTGGCCAGGGACGGCATGACCATGATGGTGGTCACGCACGAAATGGCCTTCGCCCGCAAGGTGGCCAGCCGCGTGATCTTCATCGACGTGGGCGGCAAGATCCTGGAAGACTGCCCGAAGGACGAGTTCTTCAGCCACCCGGAAAACCGCCAACCGCGCACGAAGGACTTCCTCAACAAGATCCTGCAGCACTGATCGATTCGCTGCAGCACAAAAAGCAAAAGCCACGCTGTTCGCCGCGTGGCTTTTTTATTGGGCCGGGGCTCTCTCAGGGTAGCCGCGCGATGTGTTCGGTCAGCAGGTCGAAGAATCCCTGCGCATCGCCATCGACGATCCAGTTCGCGTTGGCGGGGCGGTTCAGGCTACCGTACCAATCGGCCGCTGTCTGGCCGAAACCCATGCCGTCGCGGCTATCGACCTCGACGTTGAGCGGCCTGCCCCTGAAGAGAGAAGGCTGCAGCAAATAGGCGATCACGGTCGCGTCATGCACCGGCCCACCGGGCATGTCGTAGTGCCGCATTTCCTGCGGCGCATAGGCGCCCAGGATGTCGGCCACGATGGCGCCGGCCCGGTTGCCGATGCCGCGAAGCCGCGCGATGCGTTCGTCGCTCGTGAGAATCTTGTGCGTCACGTCCAGCGGCAGCATGGTCGTCGGCACACCGCTTTTCAGCACGGCCTCCGCCGCATGCGGATCGGCAAATACATTGAACTCGGCGGTCGGCGTGATGTTGCCGCCGTTGAAATGCGCGCCGGCCATGAGCACCAGTTCGCGCAGGCCGCGCACGATGTCGGGGGCTTGTTCAAGCGCGAGCGCCAGGTTGGTCTGCGGGCCGAGCATGGCGAGCGTCACGCTCTTTTCAGGCGCCGCACGCAGCGTGCGAATGAGGTAATCGACCGCATGCCCTTCGGCCAGCGGCACAGCCGGCTCATGAACCTCGACGCCGGTGATGCCTTCGCGGCCGTGGATGTTGGCCGCGTAGATCGGCGTGCGCTGCAAGGAGCGCTCGGCGCCGGCATACACCGGAATGTCCGGACGCCCGGCCCATTCGCAGGCGAGGCGCGCATTGCGCGAGGTCTTGGCCAGCGGAACGTTGCCGGCCACCGTGGTCAGCGCCTGGAGCTTCAGTGCTTCAGGCGCCGCCATGGCAAACAGCAGCGCGATCACATCGTCCGCGCCGGGGTCCGTGTCGATGATCAGGGTGTGCATCGCGACATTGTCGCGGCGTCACCCTGAATCGACGACGGTGCTGTCTTCCTGCCGAGTTACTTCTTGCGTGCTGCGATGGCCTTCTCGGCCTTCGCCACGAGGTCGGCACCCACGGTGCCCTTCCACTTTTCGTACACCGGCCGCGTGGCCTTCACGAAGGCTTCGCGCTCGGCTGGCGTGAGCTGTGTCACGGTCACGCCCATGCCGGCAATGTCCTTCAGCACCGGCTTGTCGGCTTCGACCAAGCCCTTGCGCGCAATGGCAATCTCCTGCTGTCCCGCATCAATGGCGGCCTGGCGCACGATGGCCTGGTCGGCCGGCGTCCACGAAGCCCAGATTTCCTTGTTGACCACGAAGACCAGCGGATCGGCAACATAGCCCCAAGTGGTGACGAACTTCTGGCCCACGTTCTGCATCTTGAGCACGGTGAACAGGAAGAGCGGGTTCTCCTGCCCGTCGACCGCGCCGCTGGCGAGTGCGGGCTGCGCATCGGCCCAGCTCATCTGCGTGGGGTTGGCACCCAGCGCGGTGAACATGTCGGAGTAAATCGGCGAGCCGACGACGCGGATCTTCATGCCCTTCAGGTCTTCGGGCGACTTGATCGGCTTCTTGGAGTTGGTGATTTCGCGGTAGCCGTTCTCACCCCAGGCAAGGGGCACGACGCCGGCCTTGTCGAGGGTCTTGAACATGTCCTTGCCAACCTCGCCTTGGGTGAGCGCATCGATGGCCGCGTAGTCGGGCATCAGGAAGGGCATGGAGAAGAGGTTGAGCTGCTTGACTTGCGGCGACCAGTTGATGGTCGACCCCACGGCCATGTCGATCACGCCCTGGCGCAGCGCGCTGAACTCGCGGGTCTGGTCGCCCTGGATGAGCGAGACGCCGGGGTAGAGCTTGATGTTGATGCGGCCTTGAGTACGTTCCTTCACAAGGTCGGCCCAGATCTTCCCGGCCTGGCCCCACGGCGTGGGCGGG
Source organism: Variovorax sp. CCNWLW186 (assembly GCF_037203865.1). Classification (NCBI taxonomy): domain Bacteria; kingdom Pseudomonadati; phylum Pseudomonadota; class Betaproteobacteria; order Burkholderiales; family Comamonadaceae; genus Variovorax; species Variovorax sp. CCNWLW186. The sequence goes on from NZ_JBBCBO010000042.1 coordinate 14,465, forward strand.
CCGAGCACGAGCGACATCTTGTATTCGGGCTTGTAGGCGGCCTGCGCCATGGCGCCGGTCGAGAACATGCCCAGGGCGGTGGCTACGGCGGCAAGGCCCAAGAGGGTGCGGCGGAATTTCATGAGAGGTCTCCTTGTTTTCTGAACACTACTAAGCAGGGGATTTTTTCGGGAACGGTTGGGTGTTGCGGGGCTGCTGTTCAGGGCTTGTGCAAAGGCCACCGGGTACTCCCCTCCGCGAATGTCCCCCGGGGCTGCGCCCCTCCTCCTTT
>NZ_JBBCBO010000043.1:0-13531 GCF_037203865.1 Variovorax sp. CCNWLW186
GAAATAAAGGAGGAGGCCGCAGGCCGGGGGACATTCGCGGAGCAAGGTACCCCGTCGGCGGGTGCGCCGCCCTGAACGTCGACGCTGATCGCGCCGCGACACGAATTAACAAAACCTACGGCTTGCCAGCCCGCGGTGGTTTCATATGCTGCCGAGCCATGGCCAGGAAAGCTAGCGCGGCAGGGCTGAGCGGGTGCTTGGCCAGTCGTACCGCGACCACCGGGTATTCGAGCGTGGGGCGTGTGACTGCCACCGCACGCAGGTTGCCCGGCATCAACACTTCGACATAGCGCGGCAACAGCGCCACCCCGGCACCTGCCTGGATCAGGCCGAAAGCCGTCGACAGCATCGATACGTGGTGTGCCACCTGCGGGTACACATTCGCCACGCTCGACAGTTGGCGGCTGACCGATCGCCACACATTGGCGTCCGGGTTGACGTGGATGAAAGGCAGCGCCTCCAGGTGCCTGGCGTCAACCACTACGCGCTGCGCCAGCGGATGGTCCTCGCGCACGAAAAGCGCCATGCGTTCCGTGAACAACGGTTCGGTGGCCAGCTCCGAGTGCTTCTGCCCGATGTCCGAGCCGAAGCCCAGGTCGGCCTCCTGCGAAAGCAGGCGCGAAATCATCTGCTCGGCGGTGCTGTCGAGCAGCGTGGTGGCCAGCGTGGGGTGCTTCTGCGAAAAGCGGCCGAGCATCGGCGGCAGCAGGGCGCCGGCCGTGAGGTGGCCCACCGCCAGCACCACGCGGCCTTCGCGCAACTGCGACTGCGAACGGCAGGCGTCTACCGACTCATCAATGAGCCGCAGCGCGCGCACCGCGGTTTCGACCATCACCTGGCCCGCACTCGTCAGCTGGATGCGGCGGCCCCGCACCACCAACGGTTGGCCGAGTTCTTCTTCCATGCGCTTGACCAGGTGGCTGATTGCGGGCTGCGTCAGCTGCAGGGTTTCCGCCGCGAGGGTAAAGCTGCCCGTTTCGGCCACTGCCGCCAACGCCCGCAATTGCTGCAGCGAAACCTCATCCGAGGCGTTCTTTGCCATAAACCCCATTCATAGTTGAATAAAGTGGATTATCTGGCTTGATGCGCGGCGGCTGCATAGCATGCAAGGTTTTCCTATCGAGCCAGAATCCAGCACCATGAAACGAATCCAGTTCCTTCAAGGGGTTGCCGCAGCGCTCTGCCTGGCTGCATCGAGCACAGCCAGCTTCGCCCAGAGCTATCCCAACAAGCCGGTGCGGCTCGTCGTGCCGTTCCCCGCGGGCGGCGCCACCGATCTCTTTGCCCGCACGCTCGGGCAGAAGATGGGCGACAAGCTCGGCACCACGCTGATCATCGACAACAAGCCGGGGGCCGGCGGTGCCATCGGTTCCGACCTGGTTGCCAAGGCGCCGGCCGATGGCTACACGCTGCTGCTGGCCACCACCAGCACGCACTCGATCGGCCCGGCCATCACCAGCAAGCTGCCTTACGACACGGTGCGCGATTTCTCGCCCATCGCGCATGTGGGCGATGCGCCCAGCATCATGCTGGTGCCGGTCAATTCGCCCGCGAAAACGGTGCGCGAATGGATCGACCATGCAAAGAAGAACCCCGGCAAGCTCAACTACGCCTCCAGCGGCAACGGCACCATCGTGCAGCTCACGGCGGAGCTCTTCAAGGCGCAGGCCGGCGTGTTCGTCACGCACATTCCCTACAAGGGCACGGCGCTTGCCATTCCCGACCTGATCAGCGGCAAGATCGACGTACTGTTCGACTCGCTGCCTACGGGCATGCCGCACGTGCGCGACGGACGCCTGCGTGCGCTCGGCGTTACCACGCTCAAGCGCAGCCCGCTCGCGCCGGAGCTGCCGCCCATTGCCGACACGCTGCCGGGCTATGAATCGAATACCTGGTTCGGCTTCTATGGACCGAAGGGTTTATCGGCGGACATCGTGGCGCGCGTCAATAAGGCGGCCAACGAAGCGCTGGCCGACCCCGAGGTGAAGGACAAGCTTTCGCGCTTGGGCATCGAACCCGCCACTGCCGGAACGCCCGAGCAGTTCGCGAAGATGGTGGCCACCGATGCGGCCAAGTGGAAAAAGATCGTGGTCGAACGCAAGATCACCAACGAGTAACGAGACAAACCGACATGAACTTCGATTTCAACAATCCCTATCTCTCCACCCGCATTCCGATCTTCGCGCGCAACGTGGTGTCGACCTCGCACCCGCTGGCGTCGCAAGCCGGGCTGCGCATGCTCCAGCAGGGCGGCAACGCCGTCGATGCGGCCGTTGCCACGGCGGCCGTGATGACGCTGGTCGAGCCGGTGAGCAACGGCCTTGGCAGCGACGCGTTCTGCATCTTGTGGGACGGCAAGGAACTGCATGGCCTGAACGGCTCCGGTCCCGCACCCAAGGCCTGGACGCCTGAATACTTCAAGGCCAAGTACGGCGCCGATGCCGCAACGCCGCCCATGCGCGGCATCGATTCGGTCACGGTGCCGGGCGCCGTGCGCAGCTGGGTGGCGCTGAGCGACCGCTTCGGCAAGCTGCCCTTCGCCGACCTGATGGCGCCGGCCATCGACATCGCGGAGCGCGGCTACCTGGTACCGCCGGTGGTGCAAGGCAAGTGGCTGGCGGCCACCTCGCTGCTCGAGTCGCAGCCGGGCTTCGCGCAAAGCTTTCTGCCTTGGGGCCGTGCACCCGAGATCGGCGAGCTGTTTCGTTTTCCCGCGGCTGCGCGCGCTCTCAAGGCCATTGCCCGCACCAAGGGCGAGGCCTACTACAGCGGCGAAATCGCTGAAGCGCTCGCCAGGTTTTCGAAGGAGCAGGGCGGCGCGCTCACGGTGGCCGACCTCTCGGCCTACCAGCCTGAGTGGGTCAAGCCGATTTCGCGCGACTACCGCGGCCACACGCTGCACGAGATTCCGCCCAATGGCCAGGGCATTGCGGCGCTGATCGCGCTCGGCATTCTCGAGAAGTTCGACATCGCTTCGCTGCCGGTCGACTCGGTCGCTTCGCAGCACCTGCAGATCGAGGCGATGAAGCTCGCCTTTGCCGACGTGTACCGCTACGTGTCGGAGCCATCGTCGATGACGGTGACCCCCGCGCAAATGCTCGATGACGCCTACCTCGCATCGCGTGCGAGACTCATCGACGTGAAAAAGGCGCAGGACTTCAAGGCCGGTAACCCCGTGAAGGGCGGCACCATCTACCTCACGGCCGCTGACGAGAGCGGCATGATGGTGAGCTTCATCCAAAGCAACTACATGGGCTTCGGCTCGGGTTGCGTAGAGCCCAAGTTCGGCATCAGCCTGCAGAACCGCGGCCACGGCTTCAGCCTCAAGGCTGAAAGCCCTAACGTCGTCGCACCGGGCAAGCGGCCCTTCCACACCATCATTCCAGCCTTCCTTACCAAGGACGGCCAGCCGGTGATGAGCTTTGGCGTGATGGGCGGCAACATGCAGCCGCAGGGCCACATGCAAACGCTGGTGCGCATGCTCGACTACAAGCAGAACCCGCAGGCCGCCTGCGACGCGCCGCGCTGGCGATTCAACGCGGGGCTCGAAATCAACGTCGAGGCTGCGATGAACCCCAACACCGTGCAGGGCCTGCGCGATCTTGGCCACCACCTCGACGTGATCAACGACTCGTACCAGGACTTTGGCGCCGGCCAGTTCATCTGGCGCGCGGGCGATCCGTCGGTTGAAGGCTATGTGGCCGCCAGCGATCCGCGCCGCGACGGCGTGGCTGCAGGCTATTGAAGACCGCGCGATGATCGAGGGATGACCAAGTCCGCCGTACAGACCGGCATTCCCTCCGCACATGGCGGCGCAAAGAGCATTGCGCCCGGCCTCATCCTCGCTTCGCTGGGCGCCATCGCGTTCAGCGGCAAGGCGATCATCGTCAAGCTGGCCTACCGGCATGGCGTGGACGCCATCACGCTGATCATGCTGCGCATGCTGTTCGCGCTGCCCCTCTTTGCTGTCATGGCGTGGTGGGCAGGGCGCGGCAAGCCTGCGCTCACGTTTCGCGATTGGCTTGGCGTGATCGGGCTCGGCTTCTCGGGCTACTACCTCGCGAGCTTTCTCGACTTTGCGGGGCTCGCATACATCTCGGCCAGCTTCGAGCGGCTGATTCTCTATCTCAACCCCACGCTGGTGCTGCTGTTCGGCTGGCTCCTGTACCGGCGGCGCGCAACGCGGCCGCAGGTGCTGGGCATGATCGTGAGCTATGCCGGCGTGCTGCTGGTCTTCGGGCACGAGCTCTGGACCGGGGGTGGCGGCAAGGGTGGCGGGGCGGCGGCCTGGGGCGCGTTTCTGGTGTTCCTGAGCGCGGTGAGTTATGCGGGCTATCTCGTCTACAGCGGTGAGTTCGTCAAGCGGCTCGGCTCGCTCCGGCTCGTGGGTCTGGCCACTACCGTGGCCTGCGTGCTGTGCATCCTGCAGTTCGTGCTCATGCGGCCGATGAGTGTTGCGATGCAGGTGGCGCCTGAAGTCATCTGGCTCTCGGTGCTCAACGCCACGCTGTGCACGGCGGTGCCTGTCCTGATGGTCATGATGGCCATTGAGCGCATCGGTCCGGCCATGGCCGCGCAAACCGGCATGATCGGGCCTCTTTCGACCATCCTCATGGGGGTGGTCATACTCGGCGAGCCGTTCACCGCGTGGATCGCGGCCGGCACGGTGCTCGTGATTGCGGGCATCTTCGTTTTCACACGCACGGGGCGCTAGCGCCCCTGCAGTACAGGAGAAAAAACATGGATCTGGGCATTGCAGGCAAGACCGCGCTGGTTTGCGGCGCGAGCAAGGGGCTTGGCTACGGCTGCGCCGAAGCGCTGGTGCGCGAAGGCGTGAACGTGGTGATCGTGGCCCGCGGCGCCGAGGCGCTCGAGGCGGCGGCCGCAAAGCTGGCTGCGGCGGCAGCCGGCTCGCCCGTGCCTTTCGTCAAGCATGTGGCGGCGGACATCACCACCGACGCCGGCCGCGCTGCCGTGTTCGCGCTCGGCCATGACTTCGACATCGTCGTGACCAACGCCGGTGGCCCGCCCCCCGGCGACTTCCGCAACTGGGACCGCGAGGCCTGGATCAAGGCGGTCGACGCCAACATGCTCACGCCCATCGAACTCATCAAGGCCACGGTCGACGGCATGGCCAAGCGCGGCTTCGGGCGCATCGTCAACATCACCTCCAGCTCGGTGAAGTCGCCCATCGACATCCTGGGCCTTTCGAACGGCGCGCGCAGCGGCCTCACGGGCTTTGTGGCCGGCGTGGCGCGCACGGCCATTGCGGCGCAGGGCGTGACCATCAACAACCTGCTGCCCGGCTCGTTCGACACAGACCGCCTCAAGGGCACGATGGCCGGCACGGCCCAGAAGACGGGCCAGGACTTCGACACCGTGTGGGAAGCCCGCAAGAAGAACATCCCGGCCAAGCGCTTCGGCACGCCGGCCGAGTTTGGCGCCATCTGCGCCTTTCTCTGCAGCATGCAGGCCGGCTACATGACGGGACAGAACGTGCTGGCCGACGGCGGCGCCTACCCCGGCACTTACTGAGCCCGCCTCGTGGTCTCAACGTTTAGACGATGAGACCACGATGCCGCCCACGATCAGCAAGAAGGCCGCACCGTGGTACCAGTGCGGCGGTTCGCCGAGGAACGCCGCGGACAACAGCGCGGCGAACAGCGGCGTGAGGTTCATGAAGAAGCTCGCCGCCTGTGGCCCGGCATGCTGCACGCCGCTGCCCCAGCAGCGGTAGGCCAGTACGGCGGGCCCGATACCGATGAAGGCGAGGGCGGCGAACAGGGGCCAGCCCGGCACGATGCGCGCGTCCGCCAGCGTCCACTCGCCGGCCGCGAACGCGCCCGACCATGCAAGGCCGAACACCATTTGTGCCATGAGAAACGCGGCCCAGTCTTGCCGCACGGCTTGCGGCTCCCGCGTGCGGGCCAGTATCCAGCTGTAGAACGCCCAGGCAATGGTGCCCAGGATCATGTACAGGTCGCCCGGCACCAGGCGCAGCGCAAGCAACTGCCGCCATTCACCCCGGCTCAGCACCAGCAGCACGCCAAGCATCGAAAGCACCGATCCGCCGATCTCGCGGCCGCTGACGCGGGCGCCGAAGAAAACAGCGCCGGTCGCGAGCATCCACAGCGGCAGGCTGGAGCCGACCAGCGTGACGTTGATTGGCGTAGAGGTCTGCAGCGCCAGGTACTGAAAGGCGTTGTAGCAGCCGATGCCGAGCAGCCCCAGCACCGCATAGCGCTTCCAGTGCGCCCACATCCGGCTCCCGGGGCGCAGCACGGGCCATGCAAGCGGCAGCAACAGCACGAAGGCGATGACCCAGCGCACGAAGTTCAGCGTGAGCGGCGACACCAGCTCGCGCACCATGCGGCCGACCACCGCATTGCCGGCCCACAGCAGCGGCGGCACGGTGAGCAGGAAGACGGTCGTCGGTGTGAGGCGCTGCTGGATCTGCATGGCCGCCGACTCTACCGGGCATTGCCCGCGGCCGCCGCGGAAAGGCCAAACGTGGCACGATGCGCGTCTTCTTTTTCGCGAGCCTTGGAGACTGCAAAGATGATGAGCAAAGCCGTTCGTATCGACCGCCACGGCGGTCCCGAAGAACTGAAGATCGTCGACGTGGAGGTCGGCGAGCCGGGGCCCGGCGAAATACGCATCCGCCACAAGGCCGTGGGCCTGAACTTCATCGACACCTATCAGCGCAGCGGCCTCTACCCTTTCCAGATGCCCTTGCAGCTGGGCATGGAAGCCTCGGGCGTGGTCGAGGCGGTGGGCGAGGGCGTCACGCACCTCAAGGCGGGCGACCGCGCCGCCTATGCGAGCCAGCCCCCGGGGGCCTACAGCGAGCTGCGCGTGATGCCGGCCAAGTGCGTCTGCAAGCTGCCCGAGGCCATTTCGTTCGAGACCGGCGCGGCCATGATGCTCAAGGGCCTCACGGCGCAGTACCTGCTGAAGAAGACGCTGCCGGCGGAAGGCTTGCAGCCGGGCGACTTCGTGCTGTTCCATGCCGCGGCCGGCGGGGTCGGGCTCATCGCCTGCCAATGGGCCAAGGCACTGGGCCTGCAGCTGATCGGCACGGCCGGCAGCGACGCCAAGTGCAAGCTCGCGCTCGAGCATGGCGCGGCGCATGCCATCAACTACAGTACCGAGAACTTCGCTGCGCGGGTGAAGGAGATCACCGGCGGCAAGGGCGTGAAGGTGGTGTACGACTCGGTCGGCAAGGACACCTGGGAGGCCTCGATCGAATGCCTGCGCCCGTTCGGCCTGTTGGCGATATTCGGCAACGGCTCGGGCCCCGTGCCGCCGATCAGCCTTGGCACGCTGGCATCGAAGGGCTCGCTCTACGTGACGCGCCCGACGCTGTTCACGCACATTTCCACGCGCGAGAGCACGCAGGCCATGGCGGACGACCTGTTCGCGGTGGTGCAGAGCGGTGCGGTCAAGATCCCGATCGACCAGCGCTACGCATTGGCCGACGCGCAGCAGGCGCACCGCGACCTCGAAGCGCGCAAGACCACCGGCTGCACGATCCTCACGCTTTGAGGCTCTGATAGTGGGCCACGGCCGGCCCGGCGACGGGCCAGCCTTGTCCTACCCTCGATGGGGTGTCATGCCTTCGTCTTGTGCCGGGCGCAATTTGTAGCCTGCTACAAAGCTCGAGGACGCCGCCACCATGGACACCGTTAGAACCTTTGTTGTCGAGGACAACCCCACCATCCGCGAAAACCTGTTGGGCACCTTGCGCGAAGTGGCCAGGGTCGACCCGGTGGGCCAGGCGGAATCGGAGCGGGAGGGTACGCGTTGGCTGACGAGCAACCTCGCGCAATGGGACCTTGCCATCGTCGACCTGTTCCTGAAGGACGGCACGGGCTTCAGCGTGCTCGAGGCCTGCCGCAACCGTGAGCCGGCGCAGAAGATGGTGGTGCTCAGCAACCATCTCACCCCTGAAATGCGCCGCAAGTGCACACAGCTCGGCGCCGATGCGGTGTTCGATAAAGCCACGGAGATCGACGACCTGATCGACTTCTGCCTGCGCCGCCGGCAGGAGCAGTTCATGCGTTCGCCGCTCTCGGCGGCGCACTGATGCTTACCTTGCAGCCTGCTGCATCTGCAGGCTTGCAGGCCGCGCCCTCCGCGTAAGCGACTCAGCCCTCGATCTTTCCCAGCCGCGATTCACGCAGCCGGCTCGGTGCCAGCGCGCCCGCCGACTCGAGGATCGGGTAGGCGATGGAGCAGATGTGCGAGTTGATGCGCTTCAGGTCGCTGATCAGGTCGATGTGCAGCGAACTGGTCTCGATGCTCAGCGTGGTGCGGTCGGACAGGCGATCGAGGTGGGTGGTGGCATAGGCCCGTTCAAGGTCGCGGAAGCGGGCTTTTTCTTCCAGCAGCTTTTGCGCGTCGCGCACATTGCCGTTCAAAAACACGCTCATGCTCAGCCGCAGGTTGGCCACCAGCCGGCCGTGCAGTTCCACGATTTCCGCCATGCCGGCGGCCGAGAAGTTGCGCTGCGGCTTGATCTTCTTGTCCTCGATGTCGATGATCACGCGCTCGATGATGTCGCCGATCTGCTCCATGTTGATGGTGAAGCTGATGATGTCGGTCCAGCGCCGGCTTTCTTCTTCGCCCAGTGCCTCGCGCGAGATGCGCGTCATGTAGTACTTGATGGCCGAGTAAAGCTCGTCCACCGTGTCGTCGAGCTGCCGCAGTTCCTGCGACAGGCGCAGGTCGTTGTGGCGGATCACGTCGAGCGTGCCGATGAGCATGGTCTCGACGATGTCGGCCTGGTGCAGCGCCTCGCGCGCCGCATTCGAAATGGCCAGCGAAGGCGTTGAAAGCGCCGAGGGGTCGAGGTGGTGCGGCCGCGTGGAAGTGGCCGGCTGCTGCGGCACCGGCAGCATCTTGGTGACCAGCGTTGCCACCCACTGCGTGAGGCCGATGAACCCCACGCTGATGATCACGTTGAACGCCAGGTGAAACAGCACCACCCCGTGGGTCGCGTTGGGCACTTGCGGCTGCACGTAGCGCAGCCAGAGCCCGACGAAGGGCGCGACGATCGCCACGCCGAGCGCCTTGAACAGCAGGTTGCCCACCGTGACCTGCCGCACCGGTATGGCCGACTTGGCGGTGGTCAGCACGGCCAGCAAGCCGCTGCCGAGGTTGGCGCCGAGCACCAGCCCCAGCGCCACGTCGAGCGGAACCACGTTGGAGCTTGCCATGGCCGCCACCAGCAGCACCACGGCCAGGCTGGAATACGCCACGATGGCGAGCGCGGCGCCAATGGTGATTTCGAGCAGCACGTCGCTGCTGAGTGAGGCCAGCAGCGCCCGCACGGCCGGGGCCGAGAAGAGCGGCTCGGTGGCTTCCACCACCAGCTGCAGCGCCAGCAGCATCAGCCCCAAGCCGATGAGCACCCGGCCCACGCGGCCCGCCACGCTGGCCGAGCGCGAAATGAACAGCACCACGCCCACGAAGATGAACATCGGCGACAGCCACGAAAGGTCTGCCGAGAACAGCACCGAGATGAGCGCCGTGCCGACGTCCGCCCCGCGCATCACAGCCAGCGCCGCCGGCAGCGTGACCAGGCCCTGCCCCACGAAGGACGAAGTCATCAGCGACGTGGCCGTGCTCGATTGCACCAGCGCGGTCACACCGATGCCCGACAGCGCGGCGGTGAAGCGGTTGCGCATGCTCTGCACGAGGATCTTGCGCAGGTTGGCCCCGAACACGCGCAGCACGCCCGTTCGAACGAGGTGCGTGCCCCACACCAGCAGTGCGACGGCGGCGAGCAGGTTCAGAAGATGCTTCATGGGTGCCGGTTTCTATCCTTTTCGTTTTGGTTCGTTTTCTTCAGCCCCATTTTCCACACTATGGGCTCAATCGATCAGTGCTCCGTTGTCGTGGAAAGGAAAAGGGCCCTCGAATGTGCCGGAAGCCGCCAAATGGGTGACCAGCCGCCTGCCGCGCGCAGACCAGGCGTGAACCCGGAAACCCGGCGGCTCCAGCGTCCACGCAGAGGCCGCGTCGGGCGCCAGGTCCAGGCAGACCTGGTGGGCCGGTGCGGGCGAAGTGGATGCAATGGTGCCGCCGAAGCGCGCGTCGATGGCGCGGTGCAGATGGCCGCAGATCACGCGTTCGACGTTGGGGTGCCGCGCGACCAGCGCTTCTAGTGCCTCGGCGCCTTGCAGCAGGCCAATCTCGTCCATGTGGCCGATCAGCGTCTGGAAGGGGGGGTGGTGCATGGCAATGACCACGGGCTCGCCCCGGCAGGCGTCGAGCTGTTGCTCCAGCCACGCCAGCCGTTCGTTGCAGAGGGCGCCATGGCTCTCGCCCGGCACGCAGGTGTCGAGCGTCAGCAGGCGCAGCGCGCCCACGCGCACCGAGTATTGGACAAAGCCGGCGGAGCCCACGCCCGCCGCCAGGTAGCCGTGGCCCGGAAAGCTGCGGCGCAGCTGGTCGCGGTCGTCATGGTTTCCGGGCATCAGATACACCGGCATGGTCAGCGGTGCCAGAAGACGCGCCAGGTGCTCGTATTCGGCCGCGCGGCCGAAGTCGCTCAGGTCGCCCGTAATCACCACCGCGTCGGGCAATTGCGGCAGGCGCAGCACCGATTGCACCGCGCGCTCCAGGTAGGGCGCGGTGTCGATGCGGCCGTACGCCAGGCGGCCGGGCTCGCGGATATGCAGGTCCGTCAGCTGCGCCAGGAAGGTGGTGTCTTGTGTCGTTGCCGTGTTCATGCGCTGGTTTCCTGCGACGTCATCAGGCGATCGGGCTGGATGCGAAGGCCGACCGGATCACCCGGGCCGAAAGGCGTGTCGCGGCCTACATCGGCTACCAGCAAGGACTGGTCCTGCGTGCGCAGCTGCAGCTGCACGCGGTCGCCGAGAAAGGTGCGGCGTTCGACGGCGGCAAGCCCCCAGCCGGGCTGCGGCGCGCTCACCTCCACGTCTTCGGGTCGCACCAGGAGCATCGCATGGTCGCGCCAGGCGGGCGGGCAAGGCAGCGTGCTTCCGCCGAGTCGGACAACGCCTTGCGCAATGGCGTCGGGCTCGCGCGTGAGCCGGTTCACCCGGCCCAGGAACTCCGCCACGAAGGGGTGTGACGGCGCGCGGTACAGCTCTTCGCCGCGGCCGATCTGCACGATGCGCCCGGCGCTCATCACTGCGAGCCGGTTGGCAATGGCCATCGCCTCCTGCTGGTCGTGAGTGACGTGAATGGCCGTGATGTGCAGGCGGCGCAGCAGTTCTGCGAGTTCGTCGCGCAGCGACTCCTTGAGCTTGGCGTCGAGCGCGGCCAGCGGCTCGTCGAGCAGCAGCACGCGCGGGCGCACGGCAACCGCGCGCGCCAGTGCCACGCGCTGGCGCTGGCCGCCCGAGAGCTCGGCAGGGCGCTTGTTCTCAAGCCCGCCGAGCCGCGTCAGGTCGACCAGTTCGCCCACGGCGCGCTTTTCTTCTTCGGGCGCCACGCCGCGGATGCGAAGGCCGTAGCCAATGTTGGCGGCCACCGTCATCTGCGGAAAGAGCGCGTAGCTCTGGAACACCATGCCCACGCCGCGATGTTCCACCGGGCGCTGCGTGACGTCTTGCCCACCGAACACGATGCGGCTGCCTTCGTCGGGTGCCTCGAGCCCTGCAATCAGCCGCAATAGTGTGGTCTTGCCGCAGCCGGAGGGGCCGAGCAGTGCAAGCACTTCGCCCGCTTCCACGTGCAGGTCGGTCGGCAGCAGGCCGCGCGTGCCGTCCGCGTAGGTCTTCGCGCAGTTCGCGATGTCGACAGGAATGCGTTCAAGTTCCATGGCGTTTCTGAATCAGGTTGGCAAGGTACTGCAGCCCCCACAGCACCGGAAGAATGACGGCGAAGAAGACCAGCGTGTAGGCCGACCCGATCTCGATGCGCATCGAGGCATAGCTGTCGGCCAGGCCTACGGGCAGGGTGCGCGTGAGCGGCGTGTGCAGCATCCAGGTTAGGTTGAACTCGCCCACCGAGAGCGTGAACACCATGAGGCTGCCGGCCACGATGGCGGGGAACACGGCGGGTACGAGGATGCCCATGAAGCGCTGGCGGAAGTTCGCGCCCAGCGAACGGGCGGCTTCCTCGAGCGCGAGCAGGTCGTCGCGCTGGAAGGCCGAGCTCACGGTGCGCACCATGAACGGCAGAGTGAACACCATGTGGCCCACGAGAATGAAGGCGAAGCTCTGGCGGAAGGCCGTGAGTTGGCCGTAGGCGAGTATCAGCGCCAGCGCGGTCGCGAGGCCCGGCACCGCGACGGGCAGCGTCAGCAACTCTTCGAAGATGTGCGCAGCGCGTGAACGGCTGCGCGCCAGCGCGTAGGCGCAGGGCACGCCCAGCAGCACGGTGCCGACCACGCAGGCCAGCGCCAGTGCGAGCGACCAACCCACGGTGCCGCCGTAGTTCTCCCATACCTCGCCGAGCCAGCGCAGCGTGAGCCCGCTCTTCAGGCCCGCGCTGTAGTTGTTGACCAGGCCAGCCATGACGGACAGCAGCATCGGCGCGATCATGAAGATGCTCACGAGCACTGTGATGGCCAGCAGGAAGGGCGCCTTGGGTTGCGTGTTCTTCTTTCGCATGAGCGTTTCCTCGATTCAGCGTGCGACGGGGTTGGCGCCGAAGCGCCGCGCCACGAACAGCACCAGCCAGGTAACGAGGCCCAGCGCAATCGAAAGCGATGCGGCGAGTGCAAAGTTGGCGTAGTTGGTGAACTCGTTGTAGATGGTGATGGGGATCACCTCGAACTTGCTGGCGAGCGTGAAGGCGGTGCCGAAGGCGCCCATCGAAGTGGCGAAAAGAATGGCGCCGCAGGCCAGCGTGGTGGGGGCAAGCTCGGGCATCCACACATCGCGCGCCACGCGCAGGCGCGAGGCACCGAGCGAGCGTGCGGCTTCTTCAAGCTGCACGTTCATGGCCTCGGCCGCTGCGGCATAGGTGGCAATGGCGCGTGGCAGCGAAAAGTACAGGTAGGCCAGGAACAGGCCGAGCAGGCCATATGCAAAGGTGATGCGTTCACCGAAGAGGCTGTCGCCGATGTCGGCCACCAGCCCTTGCCGCCCGCCGAGCAGGATGACGAAGAAGCCGATGATCACGCCCGGAAAGGAGAGAGGCAGCGTGAGCAGCGACAGCAGCATGCGTTTGCCGGTGAAGGAATGGCGCGCGAGGTAGATGCCCACGGCTGCGCCGAGCACCAGTGTCGCAAGTGTCACGGCCACCGACAACGCCACAGTGTTGACCATGCTCTGCAGGTAGCGCGAATCTGTCAGCACCGCGAAGTAGGTGGACCAGCCCTTGGTCGCGGGCAGCGTGAGCAGGCGGACCACCGGCAGCAGCCAGAAGGCAGCGAAGAACACGGCTGCGGGGGCTGCGCAGGCCAGCAGGCGCCAGCGTGGGTTCCAGGCGTTGGGTTGCTTCATCTCAGTTTTTTTCGCGCTGTGTTGCGGGGTGCTGTTGTTCAGGGCGCGTGCAAAGGCCACCGGGTACTCCCCTCCGCGAATGTCCCCCGGGGCTGCGCCCCTCCTCC
>NZ_JBBCBO010000044.1:0-12626 GCF_037203865.1 Variovorax sp. CCNWLW186
ATGTCCCCCGGGGCTGCGCCCCTCCTCCTTTATTTCGCTGCGGGGAGCACCCGATGCCCTGTGCACCGGGGCACGCTGCTGGTGTACCGCTGATCAACCACTGCTCTGTGCAACGAGCACGCCGATGGGATGCCTTGCGCAGCGAAATAAAGGAGGAGCCGAAGGCGGGGGACATTCGCGGAGCAAGGTACCCCGTCGGCGGGATCGCGCCCTGAACAGCAGCGCACCGGTGCTTCACGCCAGCCACCTCTTGCGCCGCTTGTAGCTCTTCACGTCGCGAAAACTCTTCCGGTCCGCACCGCCGACGCCAAGGTAGAACTCTTTCACGTCCTCGTTCTCGCGCAGGCTCTTGGCCTCGCCGTCCATCACGATGCGGCCGTTCTCCAGGATGTAGCCGTAGTCGGCGTAGCGCAGCGCCATGTTGGTGTTCTGCTCGGCCAGCAGAAAGGTCACGCGCTCCTTGGTGTTCAGGTCTTTCACGATCTCGAACACCTCCTCCACGATCTGCGGCGCCAGGCCCATCGACGGCTCGTCGAGCAGCACCATCGTCGGGTTGGCCATCAGCGCGCGGCCGATGGCGCACATCTGCTGCTCGCCGCCCGAGGTGTAGGCCGCCTGCGATGTGCGCCGCGTCTTCAGGCGCGGGAAGTACGCATACACCTTCTCCAGCGTCTGCTGCACCGCCGCCTTGCCGTCGGTGCGCGTGTAGGCGCCGGTCATCAGGTTTTCCTCAATCGTCAGGTGCGCGAAGCAGTGGCGGCCTTCCATGACCTGGATGAGTCCGCGCTTCACCAGCTCGGAGGGCGAGAGCGCCTCGATGCGCTCGCCGCGCAACTCGATGGTGCCCTTGGTCACCGCGCCGCGTTCGCCCGCGAGCAGGTTGCTCACCGCGCGCAGCGTGGTTGTCTTGCCCGCGCCATTGCCGCCGAGCAGCGCCACGATGCCGCCCTCGGGTACCGTGAGCGAAACGCCTTTCAGCACCAGGATCACGTGGTTGTAGATGACCTCGATGCCGTTGACATCGAGAAGGATTTTGGATTCGCTCATGGTGTGTTCCGAAGCATTCGAAAGAACAACGACAGCAAAGAGGCTGTTCTTTCGAATGGCGGCTCTTGCGAGCCGCCACCGTCGTCAGGTCATCAGGAGCTGCAGTCGGCCGCGTCGCGGCGGGTGAGCTTCTTCTCGCCCGCGTACTTCTCGGCCGCAACCTTCACCATCGGCTTGATGATCTGCTCGTCGGCCTGGTACCAGTCGGACATGCCGCCCCACTTGGCGCCGTCCCAGGTGTGCACGCGCGCCCAGGTCGAGCCCATGTGGTCCTGGCACGATGTGCTCAGCGGACGCAGCACGCCCGAGAAGCCCAGCGAGTCGAGCTTCTTCTGGTCGAGCGCCAGGTTCTCCATGCCCCAGCGCACTTGCTCGCCGGTCATGACCTTGCCTTTGCCGAAGCGCTCCTGCGCGCGCTTCACGGCTTCGACGCCGAGCATCTGGATGATCACGCCGCGCGTGTAGAGCACCGAGCCCACTTCTTCCTTCGGTCCCGTGCCCTGGCCCTTGTCGTGCACCTGCTTGAGGATTTCCTGGATCACCTTGGGCTCGGTGCCCGAGGTGTTGAGCGCCAGCGCGTTGTAGCCCTTGGCATTGGCGCCCACGTCCTTCACGTCGGGCTCGGCGCCGGCCCACCACACGCCGTACATCTTCTCGCGCGGGTAGCCCGTGGCCACCGCTTCCTTCAGTGCGGTGGAGTTCATCACGCCCCAGCCCCACAGCAGCACGTAGTCGGGACGCGACTGGCGCACCTGCAGCCAGGCGGACTTCTGCTCGACGCCGGGCGCGGTGACCGGAATGAGCGACAGCTCGAAGCCGTTCTGCTTGGCGCGCTCCTGCAGCAGCGGAATCGGCTCCTTGCCGAAAGGCGAGTCGTGATAGACAAGGGCGATCTTCTTGCCCTTGAGCTTGTCCATGCCGCCTTCCTTCTTGCCGATGTGCTGCACCAGGATGTCGGCCGCGGTCCAGTAGCTGCCCATCAGCGGGAAGTTCCACTTGAACACGCTGCCGTCCTGCGACGCCGAGAGGCCGTAGCCCAGCGTGATGAGCGGGATCTTGTCGGTGGGCACCTTGTCGGTCAGCGCAAAGGTAATGCCGGTTGCCTGCGGGTCGAACAGCGTCACGCCGGGGCGGCCCTTCAGCCGCTCGTAGCACTCCACGCCCTTGTCGGTGGCGTAGCCGGTTTCGCATTCTTCGTAGGCGATCTTCACGCCGTTGATGCCGCCTGTGGCGTTGACGTACTTGATGTAGTCCTGCTTGCCGTTGGCCCATGGCGTGCCGTTGGGCGCGTAAGGCCCGGTGCGGTACACCAGCAGCGGGAAGAACTGTTCCTTGGCCTGGGCTTGCGCGAGCGATGGCGCGAGCAGCGTGCCGACAGTGCCGGCCACCAGGGCGGCGGTCAGAGCGAGCGATTTCAGTTTCATGCCTGTCTCCTTATGTGGGCACCTCTGTGCCGGTTTCTACGAACGAATCAGAAAATCAATGGGGGAAGGGCCAGAGCCGCAATTTCTCCTTGCCCGTGGACCACAGCCTTGCAAGGCCGTGCGGCTCCACGATCAAGAAGAACACGATCAGCGCGCCGAAGATCATGGTCTCCAGGTGCGAGGCCAGCGCGGTCGAGATCGAGAAGCCCAGCCACCCGGGCAGCTGGTTCAGAAAGAGCGGCAGCAGCACGATGAACGCGGCACCAAAGAAGCTGCCCATGATCGAGCCGAGTCCGCCGATGATCACCATGAAGAGCAGCTGGAACGAGCGGTCGATGCTGAAGGCTGCCGGCTCCCATGCGCCCAGGTGAATGAAGCCCCACAGCGCACCGGCCACGCCGACGATGAAGCTGCTCACCGCAAAGGCCGTGAGCTTGGCGTACACCGGGCGAATGCCGATCACCGCGGCGGCCACGTCCATGTCGCGCATGGCCATCCACTCGCGGCCGATGGCGCTGCGCACCAGGTTCTTGGCGAGCAGCGCGAACACCACCACGAAGACCAGGCAGAACAGATACTTCTGCACCGGCGACTCGATCGGCACGCCGAACACGTTGAGCCCCGCCACGCTCACCGAACCCGACGACGAGTTGTTGGTGAACCACTGGATGCGAAGAAACGCCCAGTCGGTAAAGAACTGCGCCGCCAGCGTGGCCACCGCGAGATACAGCCCCTTGATGCGCAAGCTGGGAATACCGAACAGCACGCCGATCATCGTGGCGCACAGTCCGCCGAGCAGCAGCGATGCAATCAGCGGCATGCCGTCGATGCGCACCTGGAAGTTGTAGGCCGCATACGCGCCCACCGCCATGAAGGCACCGGTGCCCAACGAGATCTGCCCGCAGTAGCCGACCAGGATGTTGAGGCCCAGCGCCGCAAGCGAAAGAATCAGGAAGGGCGTGAGGATGGCGCGCATCCAGTAGTCGGACACGCCCAGCGGCACCACGATGAAAGCCACGAGCAGCAGCACCAGGATGGCGATGCGGTCCTGCGCGATCGGGAAGATCTGCTGGTCGGCCCTGTAGCTCGACTTGAATTGGCCGTTTTCTCTATAGAACATCTCAAACCCGATCGATGATCTTCTCGCCGAACAGGCCTTGCGGGCGAACCAGCAGGAAGACCAGGGCAAGAACGTAGGCAAACCAGATCTCGATGCCGCCACCGAGCATGGGGCCGAGATAAATTTCAGAAAGCTTCTCGCCCACACCGATCAGCAGGCCGCCGATGATGGCGCCCGGAATCGAGGTGAGGCCACCCAGAATCACCACCGGCAGCGCCTTCAGTGCCACGAGCGAAAGCGAGAACTGCACGCCCAGCTTCGATCCCCAGATGATCCCGGCCACCAGCGCCGAGAAGCCGGCCACCGACCACACGATCACCCAGATGCGCTTGAGCGGAATGCCGATGGACTGCGCGGCCTGGTGGTCGTCGGCCACCGCGCGCAGCGCGCGGCCCGTGGCAGTCTTCTGGAAGAAGATGGCCAGCACCACCACGAGGCCCGCCGCCACCAGTGCGGCAATCAGGTCTTCCTGGCTCAGCAGCAGGCCGCCCTGGAAGGTGCCCTGCAGCACCATCAGCGGTTCCTTGGGCATGCCCACGTCGATCTTGTAGATGTCGTTGCCGAAGATCGTCTGGCCCACGCCATCCAGAAAGTAGGCAATGCCCAGCGTGGCCATCAGGAGCGTGATGCCTTCCTGGTTCACCAGCTTGCTGAGCGCGAGCCGCTCGATGAGCCAGGCCACGATCACCATCACGCCCATGGCCGCGACAAAGGCCAGGATGTTCGCGAGGATCTGGCTTTCGAAGCCGAACCACTGCGGAAACCACTCGGCAAAGCGCGCCATGGCCAGCGCCGCGAACAGCACCATGGCGCCCTGCGCAAAGTTGAAGACGCCCGAGGCCTTGTAGATCAGCACGAAGCCGATGGCGATCAGCGAATAGAGCATGCCGACCATCAGGCCGCCAAACAATGTCTCTAGAAAAAAGCCCATGTCAGTGCTCCACACCCAGATACGCCCGGATGACGTCTTCGTTGTTTCGCACCTCATGGGGCGTGCCGTCGCCGATCTTCTTGCCGTAGTCGAGCACCACCACGCGGTCGGAGATGTCCATCACCACGCCCATGTCGTGCTCGATGAGGACGATGGTGGCGCCGAACTCGTCGTTCACGTCGAGGATGAAGCGGCTCATGTCCTGCTTTTCTTCGACGTTCATGCCGGCCATCGGCTCGTCGAGCAGCAGCACCTGCGGCTCCATGGCAAGCGCGCGGCCCAGGTCGACGCGCTTTTGCAGGCCGTAAGGCAGGCGGCCCACAGGCGTCTTGCGGTGCGCCTGAATCTCGAGAAAGTCGATGATGTGCTCGACGAACTCGCGGTGCTTCAGCTCTTCGCGCTCGGCCGGACCCCAGCGCAGCGCCTGCGCGAACAGGCCGCTCTTCATCTTGAGGTTGCGCCCCGTCATGATGTTGTCGAGCACGCTCATGCCTTTGAAGAGTGCAAGATTCTGGAAGGTGCGCGCCACGCCCATCTCGGCCACCTGGCGCGAGTTCATGTGCTTGAAGGTCTGGCCGCGGAAGGTGATGGAGCCCTGCTGCGGCCAGTACACGCCGTTGATGCAGTTCAGCATCGAGCTCTTGCCCGCGCCGTTGGGGCCGATGATGGCCCGCACCTCATGCTCGCGCACGTTGAAGCTGATATCGGTGAGCGCCTTCACGCCGCCGAAGCTCAGCGAGATGTTCTGTACGTCGAGAATGACGTCGCCGATTTTTCTGTTGCTGCTCATGCCGCCGCCTTCACGATGGGGAAGGTCTTGGCCTCGACGATCTTCAGCGTGGCGCTGACGACGCCGGTGCGTCCGTCCTCGAACTTGACCTGGGTCTCGATGAACTGCTCGGTCTTGCGGCCGTAGAGCGCATCGACAAGCACCGCGTATTTCTCGGCGATGAAGCCGCGGCGCACCTTGCGTGTGCGGGTGAGCTCGTCGTCGTCGGGGTCGAGCTCCTTGTGCAGCACCAGGAAGCGCGCGATCTGCGTCTCGCCCATGCCGGCTTCGCTCGCAAGGTCTGCATTCACCTTGGCGATGCATTCGCCCACCAGGGTCAGCACCTCGGGCTTGCCGGCCAGGTCGACGTAGCCGCCGTAAGCCAGGCCGCGCCGCTCGGCCCAGTTGCCCACGGCCTCGAAGTCGATGTTGATGGCCGCGCAGACCTCATTGCGTCCGTTGCCGAAGCACACGGCTTCCTTGATCTGCGGAAAGAACTTGAGCTTGTTCTCGATGTAGTTGGGCGCAAAGATCGCGCCGCTCACGAGCCGGCCCACGTCCTTCGCGCGGTCGATGATGCGCAGGTGCCCTTCGCTGTCGAGCACGCCGGCGTCGCCGGTGTGGAAGTAGCCGTTTGCGTCGAGCACTTCGGCGGTGGCGTCGGGGCGCTTGTAGTATTCCTTCAGCACCGACACGCCGCGCACCAGCACTTCGCCATCGTCGGCAATCTTCAGTTCGATGCCCGGTGCGGCGGTGCCCACCGTCTGCAGCTTGACCTTGCCGTCCTGCTGCAGGCACACATACGCGCAGGTTTCGGTCTGGCCGTAGAACTGCTTCAGGTTGACGCCGATGGAGCGGTAGAACCGAAACAGGTCGGGCCCGATGGCCGCGCCGGCGGTGTAAGCCACGCGAATGCGGCTCATGCCCAGCACGTTGCGCAGCGGTCCGTACACCAGCAGGTTGCCCAGGCTGTACATCAGCCGGTCGCCCGTGCCGACCGGCGCGCCGTTGAGGATGTCCGCGCCCACGCGCTGCGCAAGCGCCATGAACTTTGCATACAGCCAGCGCTTGGGCGCCGCCGCGTCCTCCATGCGGATCGACACGGCCGTGAGCAAGCCTTCGAAGGTGCGCGGGGGGCCGAAGTAATAGCTGGGGCCGATCTCGCGCATGTCGTTCATCACCGTCTCGGACGACTCGGGGCAGTTGAGCGTGAAGCCGCCCACCAGCCATTGCGCCACCGAGAACAGGTGATCGCCCACCCATGCCATCGGCAGGTAGCTCATGATGTTGTCGCCGGGGCCGAGCTTGTCGGTCTCCACGCCGCCGCGGCCCGCCGCGATGAAGCTCGCGTGCGTCTGGCACACGCCCTTGGGCCGGCCGGTGGTGCCGGAGGTGTAGAGGATCACGCCGACATCGCTTGGCTCGCCGCTGGCCACCGCGCGGTCGTAGTAGCCGGGGTTCGCCGCGTCGAAGGTGCGGCCCAGTTCGCGCAGCTGGTCGTAGCTCATGAGCCCGGGCTGGTCGTAGTGGCGCAGGCCCTTGGGGTCGTCGTAGATGATGTGGCGGATGCCGTGCTGCTCGTTCTTTTGCAGTTCGCGGCATTCGAGCAGCTTGTCCACCTGCTCCTGGTCTTCGACGATCACGAAGTCGATGGCCGCGTCCTGCAGCATGAAGACCATTTCGCTGGCCACCGCATCCTGGTAGAGCGGCACCGGCACGCCGCGCAGGCTTTGTGCCGCGAGCACCGCCATGTACAGGTGCGGGCGGTTGGCGCCCACGATGGACAGGTTGTCGAAGGGCTTGAAGCCCAGGCTCGCGAGGCCGCAGGCCATCTCGCGCACCTCTTGGGCCACGGCGCTCCAGCTCCAGGTCTGCCAGATGCCGAGGTCCTTTTCGCGGACGGCGGGCGCATCGGGCTGGGCCTGGGCGTGGGCGAGCAGCAGGCGGGGAAAGGTGGGGTCGGTGGTTTGCACAGTGGGCGGATCGTAGGCCTCACTTTGACGTTGGGTTGTCGTTCCAACGACAATCCTAGGGACACTACTCCCCGGAGTTTCCCGATGCTTCACGGCCATTCAAACCACAGCCTGCACGGCGCTTCGATCAAGGACCGCGCGCGTTCTCCCAATGCCGAAGAGCTCGACGGCATTCCGTGGTTGCCCGCGCTCACGCCCACCGAGCGGCGCCGCGCCGAGGCCGCGCTGGTGGTGGGCGAGGCCGAGGTCGGCGACCTGGTGTGCCGCGTCGGCCGCTCGCCCACTTACTGGTTCGGTGTGGTCGAGGGCCTGCTCAAGATGAGCAACGACAACGCCGACGGCGGCTCCGTCACCTATGCCGGCATACCGCCGGGCGGTTGGTTCGGCGAAGGCACGGTCATGAAGCGCGAGCCCTATCGCTACAACATCCAGGCGCTGCGGCGCAGCGTGGTGGCGGGGCTGCCGATCGACAGCTTTCACTGGCTGCTGGATCACTCCATCGGCTTCAACCGCTTTGTGATGAACCAGCTCAACGAGCGGCTCGGCCAGTTCATTGCGGCACTGGAGATCGACCGCCTCAACAACCCCGACGCGCGCGTGGCGCGCAACCTGGTGTCGCTGTTCAACCCGGTGCTGTACCCCGGCGTGGGCGAAGTCTTGCGCATCACGCAGCAGGAGCTGGCCTACCTGGTCGGCCTTTCGCGCCAGCGCGTGAACGAGGCGCTCAACGGCCTTTCGGCGCAGGGGTTGATCCGTGTCGAGTACGGTGGGCTGCGCGTGCTCGACCTGCCGGGCCTGCGCGCCACCGCGATATCGAACAAGAAGAACACCTCACCGGAAACGGAAACCTCATGACCCTCGAAGACCAGCTCCAGATCGTTTCCGCCAATGCCGAGGCGGCCCTTGTTCCGCCGCCCGAGACGCGCAAACCAGACACCGGCGAGAGCGGCCCCACGCTCGAAGAAGCGATGGCGCGCAACGAGGCACTCACCGAGAAGCTCGATGCGCTCGACGCGGTGCTCGCCAAGCCGCTTGCCGAAATTCTTGCCGAGCGCGAGAAGGCCGACGAGGCCGCTCTTGCATGGGACCGCTTCGGCGCCATGTGGATGCTTTCGCAGCGCGCCATGCGGCGCGTGGCACTCGACCTTGCAGCGCAACTCGGCGTGAGCGAGGAAGAAGTGGTGGCGCGCGCCATGACGCACGCCAACGCGGTGCTCAACGGTGCGGACGAGGTCGACCTTGGCGGCACCATCGCACCGGCACAGCTGCAGCACATCGCGCGGCACCGCAACTTCCTGCGCAGGCAGTTCCGCACCGGTTGAGCCGCCGGGCCCTTGTTTGCATACCGCTTAACCTCCTGCCTTCGTTCAAGAAAGTTCTTTTGATGACCACCTCCCAACTCACCCTGATCACCGGCGCGTCGCGCGGCCTGGGCCGTGCCATGGCCGCGCAGCTGCTGCAGGCGGGCCACATGGTGCTCGGCATCTCGCGCAGGCAAGACCCGCAGCTGGCCGAGCTGGCCGCCAAGGCCGGCGCCGAGCTCATCCAGTGGGAGCAGGACCTGTCGGAGCCTGTCGCCGCAGCGGCGCGCCTCTCCGCCTGGCTCAAGACGCTCGACGGCCAGCGCTTCGACGGTGTGACCCTGATCAACAACGCAGGCACCGTCGGCAACCCGGCGCCGCTCGCGAGCGCGGTGCCGGCCGAACTCGCGCAGGCCCTGCGCATCGGCCTCGAAGCGCCGATGCTGCTGACCGCCGCCTTCCTGGGCGCCACCCGCGAATGGCGCGGCGCGCGCAAGGTGCTGAACATCTCGTCGGGCCTGGGCCGCAACGCCATGGGCAGCCAGGCGCCTTACTGCGCCGCCAAGGCGGGCATGGACCACTACTCGCGCGCCGTGGCGCTCGAAGAGGCTCAGTCGCCGAACGGCGCGCGCATCGTGTCTCTGGCGCCGGGCGTGATCGACACCGACATGCAGGTGCAATTGCGCGGCGCATCGGCCGAGAAGTTTCCGGACCGCGGGCGCTTCGAAAAGCTGAAGAACGAAGGCATGCTCGACAGCCCCGAGACCGCGGCGGCCAAGGTGCTCAAGTACCTGGCGCGCGCGGATTTCGGCAGCAACCCCGTGGCCGACGTGCGCGACCCGGCCTGAACGCCGCGCACAGAGAACCGAGAACGCACATGGCCACCGCAAAGTCGATCGACACCAACGACTACAAGCTCTTTCCTTCGCCGAGGAACGTGCACCGCATCGTCTTCGAGCATCAGGTCTTCGTGCCTTACCCGTACGCGCTGATCGTGATGGACGAGTTCTACTTCAAGGGCCGCTACAGCCTGTTCTCCGCCTGCCGCCTCAGCGACGGAAAAATGGGGCAGGTCGCAACGTTCGAGCTGCCGTCGGACGTGGACATATTCAACAAGAAGTTCACGCCCGACTGACCTGTCTTTTCTCCCTCCCCTTTCGGGGGAGGGCAGGGGTGGGGGCACAACGGCTTTCATTGCCGCGCAGCCTCAAGCGCAGGAACTGCCCCCATCCCAGCCTTCCCCCAGAGGGGGAAGGAGCAGGGCAACGTCACTGCAGCAAGAACCTGTCGCGCTGCGCCCGCGCGCACCCGCCCATCACCGCCAGCGACCGCTCCACCGTGGGCGTGCCCAGCACAAAGGGGTTTGCGGCCGGTGCAGGCTGCTGTCGCAGCGCGGCCAGCTTGGCTTGCGAGCCGTCGATGTTGGAGTGGTTCGACAGCAGCACGTCGATGCGCTGGGTCTGCACGATCGCGCCCATGCGCTCCGTCGCGCCGATGTAGCTGTCCAGCCGCGGCACGTCCTTGCCGAAATTGAAGCCCGTGCCGCCCCAGAGCATGGCGCGGTGCTTCTGGCCGTTCGAAGTGACGTCGAACACCGGAGAGATCGTGCCCATCGTGTGGCCCGGCGTGAGGTACAGCGTGACGCTGGTGTCGCCCAGCGTGATGCGGTCGCCGTCCTTCGCGGAAATGCCGCCCGCGCTGCGCTTGGGCGGCGCGCCCCAGATCGGCGTTGCAAACTCGAGCCGGGTCTCGGTCATGGTCCAGTCGGCCTCGCTCATCACCACGCGCGCACGGTACTTCT
The DNA here is from genome assembly GCF_037203865.1 of Variovorax sp. CCNWLW186. NCBI lineage: Bacteria > Pseudomonadati > Pseudomonadota > Betaproteobacteria > Burkholderiales > Comamonadaceae > Variovorax > Variovorax sp. CCNWLW186. The sequence goes on from NZ_JBBCBO010000044.1 coordinate 10,367, forward strand.
CTGCGAGGTAGGGCGCGCCGCCGTAGTGGTCGCCATGGCCGTGCGTGACGATCACGTACTTGATCTGCGCCGGGTCGAGGCCGAGCTTGCGCATGCCGCCCTCGATGAGCGCCGCGGCCTCGGCCTGGGTGTTGAGCGCATCGATGAGGATGATGCCGTCCGAGGTCTTGATGGCCCAGGCGCTCACCCAGTCGGCACCCACGAAATACAGGTTGTCGAAAGCCTGGCCCGGCGGCGGCGCGGGCCTCGCGATGAATGCGGCCAGGCCCTTGTCCAGCTCGGCCTGCGGCGGCCGCGTGGCGGGAGCGGGTTTGCAGAGGGTCAGCAGCGCCGTCAGGTCGGAGCCGGCGGCGCGCGTGGCGGTGGCGACATGCGAGGCAACGCTGGTCTGCGACGGGGCCATCTGCTGCTGAGGCGTCTGCGCGCAGCCCTGCAGCAGGGCGACCGCCACCGCGGCCAGCGCGGTGGTGTTCAGCAGAAAGGCGTTGTTGGAATTCTTGCGCAGTGCCATCGCTGTCTCCGTACCGCCGGTGCGGCCTGTTGTGGAGACACCATTCTGCGATGCCCGGCGCTTATTCGATAGTCGCGCCGGAGGCTTGCACGATGCCCTTCCACTTGTCGTAGTCGGTCTTCAGCAGTGTCTCGAATTGTTCAGGCGTCATGGCCTGCGGCTCGGCGCCCTGGGCAATGATGGCGGCCTTCATTTCGGGCGTGGCCAGCAGCTTGTTCACTTCAGTATTCAGCGTGGCGATCACGTCCTTCGGCGTCTTGGCCGGCACGAAGAGCCCGTACCAAGTGGACACGTCGAAGCCCTTGTAGCCGAGCTCGGCCACGGTGGGCGTGTCGGGCAGCGAGGTGCTGCGCTTGGCCGAGGTCACGGCCAGCGGGCGCAGCTTGCCCGCCTTGATCTGCGCCAGCGCCGAAGGCACCGACGACACCATCAGGTCGACGTTGCCCGCCAGCACGTCCATCATGGCCGCGTTGGAGCCCTTGTAGGGCACGTGGCGCATCTTGATCTGGGCGGCGCCGTTGAAGATTTCGCCGGCCAGGTGAATGGTGGTGCCGTTGCCGGGCGAGCCGTAGGTGACGGTGTCGGGTGCGGCGCGTGCGGCGGTCACCACGTCGTTCAGCGTCTTGAACTTCGAGTTGGCCTGCGTGACGATCACCACCGGCGTGTAGGCCACGTGGGCGACGGCGGTGAGGTCCTTCACCGGGTTGTAGCTCAGGTTCTTGTAGAGCCAGGGCGCAACGACCATGTTGTCCTTCTGGCCCATCACGATGTCGTAGCCGCCGGGCGCGGTGCGCGCGGCCTCGGCAATGCCGATGGTGCCGCCGGCGCCGCCGCGGTTGTCGGGCACCACGGTCCAGTGGTTGGCCTCGGTGAGCTTCTGGGCCACGAGGCGCGCCAGGATGTCGGTGCCGCCGCCGGGCGGGAAGGGCACGATCATGCGAATGGGCTTGGCGGGGTAGGCCTGGGCTTGCGCGGCAGGGGCGGCGAACGTGAGGGCAAGGGCGGCCAGCGGGAGGGCCAGCGCAAGGGCCAGCGGGCGGGTGAGTTTGCGGATCATGGGTTTGTCTCTGTATCGGGGGCTTGTCGGGTGCGGATCAAGGGGCAGATTTTCAGGCCTTGCCAAGCACTGCACCAAGGGTGCAGTGTGCCGGAAGCCCGGCAGTGCGGTTTTCTTCGTTCGAGATGGGCCCCGTATCGGGTAGCGGCGGCTTGACATGTCCGTTGCGGGGCAGAAGATGGGTGCCCATCCACACAGGAGACAGCCATGCTCGGAAACATCAATGCGGTGCCCAACCTCGCGGTGAAAGACCTTGCCGTGGCTCGCCGCTTCTACGAAGACACGCTCGGCCTGACGCCGGCCGACACGGATTGCGAGGACATGATCGCCTATCGCAGCGGTAACACCCGTATCAATGTCTACTGCTCGTCATTCGCCGGCACCAACCAGGCCACGGCCGTGACCTGGGCGGTCGGCAGCGACATCGAAGGGCTGGTGGCGGCGCTCAAGGCCAAGGGCGTGCGCTTCGAGCACTACGACATGCCGAACACGACGCTCGCGGGCGACATCCACGTCATGGACAAGATGAAGGTCGCCTGGTTCAAGGACCCGGACGGCAACATCCTCAACCTCGTCAACGAGTGAGGATGCCGCCGGCGGGAACTTCGGCTGGCATCAGCCGAAGTTCTTGGCCGCGAAGTCCCAGTTCACCAGCTTGGCCAGGAAGGTCTCGACGAACTTCGGGCGCAGGT
>NZ_JBBCBO010000045.1:0-11366 GCF_037203865.1 Variovorax sp. CCNWLW186
GTGCCTTGCGCAGCGAAATAAAGGAGGAGGCCGCAGGCCGGGGGACATTCGCGGAGAAAGGTACCCCGTCGGCGGGTACGCCGCCCTGAACAAGGCAGCCAAGCAAGCGAACCAATGACTAAGGCAGCGGCCCAGTATTGGCCGTATCCAACGGCAGCCGAGACACCTCAGCCAACAACAACGCCAACTGCTCCGCAGCCGCATCGACAACAGCCTGCCCACGCGCAGCAGTCGCCGCGGCCGCATTGCCCGCCGCGCCTTGCGGGTTGTAGTCCTCCATGGCCCAGCCGAGCTTCGCGCTCTTGCCGTTGCCGAGAATCGCGTAGTCCGCTGCGCGCTGCTCGGAGGTGGAGCGGAAGTTCTTCGCCTCGGCCATGCGCACCTGCTGCGCCGCAAGCGCCAGCATCATCGAGGTTTCGATATCGCCCGCATGCACGCCGAAGCGATGCTCGCCGGCGCCGAACTGCGCGCCCGCATCGCCCAGCGGAAGGTTGAACCAGCTCACGCTGTAGACGATGAGGCCGTGTTCCGCGCGCAGCTCGCGCGCCACGATGTCCATAGCGCCCACATGGCCGCCGTGCGCGTTGAACAGCACCAGCTTCTTCACGCCGGCGCGCGCCACGCCGGCGCCGATTTCCTTCCACATGCGGATCACGGTCTCGGCCGAGAGGGTGAGGGTGCCCGCGAAACGCGCGTGCTCGGGGCTCAGGCCGATCTGCTGCGTTGGCAAGAACAGCACCGGAAGATCGGCCGGCAGCAGCGGCAGCGACGCGGCCACGATGCCGTCGGCCAGCACGGTGTCCACGCCCAGCGGAAGGTGAGGGCCGTGCTGTTCGGTCGCGCCGAGCGGCAGCACCGCGACGGTGGCTGCCACATCGAGCGCGGCAAAGTCGCGCGTCGTCAGTTGAGACCAGTAGCGGGGCAGGGATACCGAGGATGCATTCATCCGCCGATCTTAGAGCGGTGATTCAATCCACGCGATCCCGCGCCGCGTGGCCTTCTTTCTTTCTATTCACGATTCAAGTCAAGGACTCTCACATGGATCTCCAGCTCCAGGACCGGCACGTTCTCATCACCGGCGGCAGCAAGGGCATCGGCCTGGCCTGCGCGCTGGGCTTCTTGCGCGAGGGCGCGCGTGTGAGCCTGGTCTCGCGCGATCTGCAGAACCTGGAGCAGGGCCGCAAGACGCTGGTCGAGGCGTTTGCCGAGGCCGAGGGCCGGGTGTCGGTGCACGCCGCCGACCTCAAGGATCCGGCCGGCGCCGTGGCCGCGCTCAATGCCGCCGAGCAGGCTTTCGGCCCGGTGGACGTGCTGGTGAATTCCGCGGGTGCCGCGCGCCGCACGCCGCCCGACGAACTGAACGCGGCCGCCTGGCACGACGCCATGGACGCCAAGTACTTCACCTACATCCACATGATCGACCCGGTGGTCAAGCGCATGGGCGAGCGCGGCCAGGGCGCCATCGTCAACGTGATCGGCCAGGGCGGCAAGGTCGCGAGCCCCGTTCACATGGCGGGCGGCGCGGCCAATGCGGCGTTGATGCTGGTGAGCGCCGGCATGGCGTCGGCCTATGCGGCCAAGGGCGTGCGGGTGAATGCGGTGAACCCGGGCCTCACGCTGACCGAGCGGCTGCAGGAAGGCTTGAAGGCGGATGCCAAGCTGCAAGGCATCGGCAGCGAAGAGGCGCTGCAGCGCGCCAAGGCGAGGCTGCCGCTCGGGCGCATTGCAGCGCCCGAAGAAATTGCTAATGCGGTCGTGTTCCTGGCATCGCCGAAGGCGAGCTACATCACCGGCGCCATCGTGGCGATGGACGGCGCCGTCACGCCGATGATCTAGCCGGGCATCGGCGCGAGCGCGTCGAACTTGGCAGCCAGAAAATCCACCAGCGCCCGCACGCGCGCCGGCACAAAGCGCCCGCTCGGCAGCAGTGCGTGCAGCGGATAGGGCTCGGTCTCCCACTCGGGCAGCAGGCGCACCAGCGTGCCCTTGCGCAGGTCGTCCCGCACGTCGAGCGCCGACTTCAGCACGATGCCCCGCCCGGCCACAGCCCACTCGCGCGCGAGCGAGGCGTCGTCCACGCTGCGGTCGCCCTTCACGCGCACTTCGGTCCATTGGCCGTTCTGTGCAAAACGCCAGGTGCGGTGGCGGCGCCCGCCGCGATCGAAGGTCAGGCAGTTGTGGTGCAGCAGGTCATGCGGCGTCTTGGGCGCGGCATGGCGGCGCAGGTAGCCGGGCGATGCGGTGAGCAGCGGGTTGGTGAGCGCAAACGGTCGCGCCACAAGCCGTGAATCGGCCAGCGCACCGTAGCGCAGCGCCACGTCGACCTCGTCGCGGGTCACGTCGAGCAGCCGGTCGCCGACCGAAAGCGACAGCTGCACGCCCGGGTGCAGCGCCAGGAACTCGTCGAACCAGGGCAGCAGCGTGCTGCGCGTAAGGTCCGAGGGGGCTGCCACGCGCAAGGTGCCGACAAGCTCACCACGGTCGGCCGTGACCAGCGATTCGCCTTCGTCCAGCAGCTCGAAGGCGCGAACGGCGTAATCGAGCAGCGTCTGGCCCTGGGATGTCAGGCGCATGGCGCGGGTCGATCGCTCGAACAGCCGCGCGCCCAGCTGTGTTTCGAGCCGCTTGAGCGTGGCGCTGGCGGCAGCGGGCGTCATGCCCAGCGCATGGGCGGCTGCCGTCAGGGTGCCGCCGCGCGCGGTCTGCACCAGCACCTGCAGGTCCGAGAGATTTTCAATTTTCATTTGAAGGTGTTGCTTCAACCGGCAGTCTTATCAATTTTCATTTGCCATCCTACAGTCGAGCCATCGTTCAAGAAAGGTCCTTCGACATGAAAGCCATCGGTTACTACCAGTCCCTCCCCATCGACAACCCCGAGTCGCTGCAGGACATCGAATTGCCCACGCCCGCGGTCGGTCCGCGCGACCTTCTGGTGCGCGTCAAGGCCGTCTCGGTCAATCCGGTCGACACGAAGGTGCGCAAGAACATGGCGCCCGAAGCCGGCCACGCCAAGGTGCTGGGCTGGGACGCCGCGGGCACGGTCGAGGCCGTCGGCGCCGGGGTGAAGAATTTCAAGGTCGGCGACCGCGTGTACTACGCAGGCTCGATCGTCCGGCCCGGCACCAATGCGGAACTGCACGCCGTCGACGAGCGCATTGCGGCCCTCGCGCCCAAGAGCCTCGACGATGCGCAGGCTGCCGCACTGCCGCTGACCACCATCACCGCCTACGAACTGCTGTTCGATCGCCTCAAGGTGCCGAAAGGCGGCGGCGCGGGGCAGACGCTGCTGGTTACCGGCGGCGCCGGCGGCGTCGGTTCGATCCTGATCCAGCTCGCGCGCCAGCTCACGCAACTGCGCGTGGTGGCCACGGCTTCGCGCGCCGAGACGCGGGCGTGGTGCCTGGCACTGGGCGCGCACGCGGTCATCGACCATTCGAAGCCGCTTGCAACCGAGCTCAAGGCCGCGGGCATCGGCGAAGTCGACATGGTCGCCAGCCTCACACAAACCGGCCAGCACTACGCGCAGATCATCGAAAGCCTCAAGCCCCAGGGCCAGCTGGCGGTGATCGACGACTTGCCGACGCTCGACGCGATGCCGCTCAAGACCAAGTGCATCTCGCTGCACTGGGAAATGATGTTCACGCGTTCGCGCTTCGAAGCGCCGGACATCGCCGAGCAGGGCGCGCTGCTGGCCGAGGTGGCGGCGTTGGTCGACGCGGGCCGCATCCGCACCACGGCGAACGCGAGCTTCGGCACCATCAACGCGGCCAACCTCCGCAAGGCGCATGCGCTGATCGAAAGCGGCACCGCGCAGGGCAAGGTGGTGCTCGCGGGGTTCTGAGCACAATCGGCCGCATGGCCGACAGCATCACCCCGCCCCTGATCGAATTCGAAACCCCGCGCCTTCGGCTGCGGCAGTGGCGCGAGAGCGATCTCGCGCCCTTTGCCGCGCTCGCGGCCGACCCCCAAGTCATGGCGTTTCTGCTGCCGCTTCCCACGCGGGCCGACAGCGATGCACTGGCCGAGCGCCTGAAGGCTCGCATCGACGAGAACGGCTGGGGCTTCTGGGCTGTCGAACACAAGGATTCGGGCGAATTCGCCGGCTTCACGGGCCTGAACGTGCCGCTGGCCGCGCTGCCCTTCTCACCCTGCGTGGAGATCGGCTGGCGCTTCGGCAGAAAGTGGTGGCGCCAGGGGGTTGCGAGCGAGGCTGCGCGCGGCGCGCTGCAGATCGGTTTCGAACGGCTCGGTTTCGACGAGATCGTGGCATTCACCGCCGTCGGCAACCTTCGGTCGGCGGCAGTGATGGAACGCATCGGCATGCATGAAGACGTGGCCGGCGCGTTCGACCACCCTGCGCTGCCCGAGGGGCATGCGCTGCGCCGGCACCGGCTCTACCGCATCAGCCGGCCGCCACAGCAACGCCGATGAGCACGAACGGCGCCGGCCGCTACTTCGCGGCCAACACGCGCCAGACCACGTTGCCCACGTCGTCGGCCACCAGCAGGGCGCCACTCTTGTCGAGCGCCACGCCCACGGGCCGGCCTTGCGCCTTTTCGTCCGCCGAGAGAAAACCGGTCAGCACATCGACCGGAGGCCCGCTCGGCTTGCCGCCGGTGAAGGGCACGAACACCACCTTGTAGCCCGACTTCGGCTTGCGGTTCCACGAGCCGTGCTCGCCGATGAAGGCACCGCTCGCAAATTGCGGCGGCATGCCGCGGCCGTCCGAAAAGACCAGGCCGAGCGGCGCGACATGGGAGCCCAGGGCGTAGTCGGGCGCGACGGCCTTGGCGACCATCTGCGGGTTCGGCGGCGTGACGCGCGCATCCACATGGTTGCCGAAATAGCTCCAGGGCCAGCCGTAGAAGGCGCCGTCCTTCACCGAGGTAAGGTAGTCGGGCACCAGGTCGCTGCCGATCTCGTCGCGCTCGTTGACCACGGTCCAGAGCTCCTTGGTCTCCGGGTGCCAGGCCAGGCCGTTGGGGTTGCGCAGGCCGCTCGCAAACAGGCGCTTCTCGCCGCTTTTCACGTCCACCTCCCAGATGGCGGCACGCCCTTCTTCGGCCGCCAGCCCGTTCTCGCCGATGTTGCTGTTGGAGCCGACCGTGACGTAGAGCTTGGTGCCCTCCGCATTGGCAATCACGTTCTTGGTCCAGTGGTGGTTGATGCCCGCGGGCAGCGGCGTCACCACTGTGGGCGCAGCGCTCGCCGCGGTCTGGCCTTCGGTGTACGGCACCTTGACCAGCGCATCGGCGTTGGCAATGAAAAGCTCATTGCCGACCAGCGCCATGCCGAACGGCGAGCTCAGGTTCGACAGGAACACCTGCTTCACTTCGGCGGCGCCGTCTCCGTCGGCATCGCGCAGCAGCGTGATGCGGTTGGGGCTGGGCACGCCGGCACCGGCACGGCTCATGACCTTGTCCATGACCCATTTGCGGATCTTGCCCATGGGGCCGCTGTTGCTGTCGGCGCCTTCCGGTTTGGGGGGCTTGTTGCTTTCGGCCACCAGCACGTCGCCGTTGGGCAGGGTGTACACCCAGCGCGGATGGTCCAGCCCGCGCGCCAGCGCCTGCACGCGCAAGCCCGTGGCGGGCTTCGGGGCGGCGGCATCGGCCCAGCCCACGGCGGTGGCCACGTTGACGGTGGGAATCAGCGTCTTGTTGGGCTCGGCCAACTGCGGGCGCGGCCCGACGGTGGCTTCGGGCGCCACCTTGGCGGTTTCACCGCAGCCGGCCAGCGCCAGCGCGGCGGCGACTGCTGCGGTCACAGTGGCCTTGGAGGCCAGCGAGGAAACGGCGATGTCAGGGACCTTCATTCGCTCTCCTTGGTTGTTTGCGGCAACCAGGCCGCATCCGGACAGATCATGCGGACGGCACCCGCGGGGACTGTCGGTCATGGGCGCTTTTTGGCGTGGGCGCACCTCATTCACGCATCGCCGCTACCATCGCCGCATGACCGACGACCTGTTCCGCGCCGATGCGTATCTGCGCGCCTGCGAAGCCCGCATCCTGCGCATCGACGACTCCGGCATCGTGCTGGACCGCACCGTGTTCTACCCGCTCGGCGGCGGACAGGCCGGCGACACGGGCGTGCTGGCGCTGGCGGACGGCCGCGAAGTGGTCATTGCCGACACCCGCAAGGCCAAGAATGAAGAAGGCCAGCCCACCAGCGAATTCGTTCACGTGCCCGCGCCCGAACAGGCCGAACTGCTGGCTGCCTTGAAGCCGGGCGATACAGTCACCGCGCGCCTCGACTGGGAGCGCCGCCACCGGCTGATGCGCTTTCACACCGCCAGCCACCTGCTGTGCCACCTGGTGCCTGTGCCCGTGAATGGCTGCTCGATCACGCCCGACTATGCGCGCATCGACTTCCACATGACCGACCCGCTCGACAAGGAAGCGCTGACCGCCGGCCTCGCCCGGCTGGTGCAAGCGGCCCATCCGCTGACCGTGGGCGCCATCACCGACGAAGAGCTCGACGCCAACCCGGCGCTGGTGAAGAGCATGAGCGTGCAGCCGCCGCGCGGCACGGGCACGGTGCGCACCATTCGCATCGGCGGTGAGGGCGAGGCGCAGATCGACTTTCAGCCTTGCGGCGGCACGCATGTTGCAAACACTGCCGAGATTGGCGCGGTGATAGTCACCAAAATCGAGAAAAAGAGCGCCAACAGCCGCCGCGTGGTGCTGGGTTGGGCCGCTTGAGCGCCCATACTGCCCGGAACTTCGCACCGCCCGCCCGCTCCGACTGATCGGCATGATCCTCTCCCGCTTTCATTTTTTAGCTACGTTTCTGGTAGCAACCGCCGCAGCCTGCATGCCGGCCGCAGCGCAATTGGCCTCCAAGCCAGGTGCTGTCGTCACCACCCCCCACGTGCGCGCCGAACTGGTCGCGCATGCGCCCAACGGCGTGTCCCCGGGCGCACCGGTCTGGGTCGGACTGCAGATCACCCACCAGCCCGAGTGGCACACCTACTGGAAGAACGCCGGCGATTCGGGCTTGCCGACCGAGTTGAACTGGACGCTCCCGGCGGGCGTCGCCGCCGGCGAGATCGCCTGGCCGGTGCCGAAGAAGATCCCGATCGGCAATCTCGCCAACTACGGCTACGAGGGCACGGTGCTGCTGCCGGTGCCGCTCGAGGTGTCGAGCAATTTCAAGCCGCCGCTGGCGCTGGGCACAGGCGCCTCGGGCCTCGACATCCGCCTGAAGGCCACCTGGCTGGTGTGCCGCAAGGAATGCATTCCCGAGGAAGGCGAGTTCACGCTGGCCCTGCCGCTGCAGGGCTCGACCGCGCTGCACAAGGCCGAGTTCGACGCCGCCCAGGCCGCACAGCCGCAGCCGCTCGACAAGCCGGGCACCGTGGAAGTCAGCGGCAACAACCTGCAGGTGCGGCTCGAAGGCCTGCCCGCGGCCGCGCAGGGCAAGACCCTTGGCTTCTTCCCCGAAACGCCCGAGCTGATCCGCACCGCGGCGGTCTCGGGCAAGGACTGGACGCAAAGCTGGCAGGGCGGCACCTGGACCGCCACCTTGCCGCTGGCCGACCAGCGCAGCGCCAGCCCCACCACCTTGCCGCTGGTGGTGACGCTGGCCGAAGGCGACCGGCAGCCCGGCCAGCCGGTGGCCTGGCGTACCGAGGCGCCGGTCAGCGGCACCTGGCCGACCACCGCGCCGCGCGCCGAGGTTTCGCCCGCGCTGCAGGCCGCGCTTGCCGCCAATGCGGCGAATGCGGCTGCCGCCCCCGCGCCGCCCGCGGACTTGCCGGCCCAGCCCGCCGGCACTTTTGTCGTCGCGCTGCTGGGCGCCGTGCTCGGCGGCCTGCTGCTCAACCTCATGCCCTGCGTGTTTCCCATCCTGGCCATCAAGGTGCTGGGCTTCGCGCGGCAGGCGGGCAACCGCAGCGCCCACCGCACGGCGGGCCTGGCCTACACGGGCGGCGTGATGCTCTCGTTTCTCGCGCTGGGCGGCGCCATGCTCGCCCTGCGCGCGGCGGGGGCCCAGCTCGGCTGGGGCTTCCAGCTGCAATCGCCGGCCGTGGTGGCGGCGCTGGCGGCGCTGTTCACGCTCATCGGCCTCAACCTTGCGGGCGTTTTCGAGTTCGGCCGCGCGGCACCGCTGTCGGTGTGTTCCGCCCAGGCCAAGCACCCGATCGCCAACGACTTTCTTTCCGGCGTGCTGGCGGTGGTGATCGCTTCGCCCTGCACCGCGCCGTTCATGGGCGTTTCGCTCGGCTTTGCCATCGGCCTCCCCGCCGCGCAGGCCCTGCTGCTGTTCGCGGCGTTGGGCCTCGGGCTGGCGCTGCCCTACCTGGTGGCCGGTTTCGTTCCGGCCATTGCGCGGCTGCTGCCCAAGCCCGGACCGTGGATGAACACGCTGCGCCGGCTGCTGGCGTTCCCGATGTTCGCGACCGTCGCGTGGCTGGTCTGGGTGCTGGGGCAGCAAAGCGGCATCGACGGCGCGGGCACGCTGCTCGCGCTGCTGGTGTGCATGGCCGCCATCGTCTGGGCGCTGACGCTGCGCGGCCGCGCGCGGCTGGTCATTGCCACGGTGCTGGTCGCCTTTACCGCGGTGCTCACCGCGGCCATCGGCCGCAACGTGCTGCAGACGGTGGAGCCGGCCAAGCTCGCGTCCTCCTCCAATGCCGGCCAGCGCTGGCAGCCCTGGTCGGCCGAACGCGTGGTCGAGCTCACGGGCGCGGGGCAGCCGGTGTTCATCGACTTCACGGCCGCATGGTGCGTGACCTGCCAGTACAACAAGAAGGCCACGCTGGCCGATGCCGAGGTGCTGGCCGACTTCGACGGCAAGAAGGTCGCGATGCTGCGTGCCGACTGGACCCGCCGCGACCCCGCCATTACCGCCGCCCTGACCTCGCTTGGCCGTAGCGGCGTGCCGTTGTATGTGCTGCAGGCGCCCGGCAAGCCGCCGGTCGTCCTGACCGAAATCCTGGGCAAGGACGAAGTTCGCGCAGCGCTGGCCGCGCTTTGACCCCCGGCGTGACATGGGTTGTCACATGCACTTGAGAAAAGCGGCCTAAGCTGTCGCCGTTGTTTGTTTTTTTATTCTGGAGTTCAAGCTGGCCATGTCACTTTCGCCATCGTCCGACTCGCGTTCCATTCGTGCCGCGCGCCACGCCCGCGCCGCCCTCACCCGCGCCTCGCGCCGCGCCGTCGTGGCCGCGGCCGTGGCGCTCGGCGCCACCTTCCTGATGGGCAACAACGCCTTTGCAGCGCCTGCCGTGGGCCAGCAGGCGCCCGATTTCGTTGCCGTGGACACCAGCGGCGCCAAGCACAAGCTCTCCGACTTTGCCGGCAAGTTCGTGGTCCTCGAGTGGACCAACCCGGGCTGCCCGTTCGTGCGCAAGCACTACAACAGCGGCAACATGCCCGCCACGCAAAAGTCGGCCACGGCCAAGGGCGTGGTGTGGCTGTCGGTCAACTCCACCGAGCGCGCAGCCAGCGACTACCTTCAGCCTGCCGCGCTCGATGCATGGATGAAGTCGCAAAAGGCCGCGCCCACCGCGGTGCTGATGGACGAAGACGGCGTGATCGGCCAGGCCTACGGCGCGCGCACCACGCCGCACATCTTCATCATCGACCCCAAGGGCGTGCTGGTGTACGCGGGCGGCATCGACAGCATTGCCTCGGCCCGGCCCGACGACATCAAGAGCGCGACCAACTACGTGAACCAGGCGCTCGGCGAAGCCTTCGGCGGCAAGCCGATCTCTGCAGCCTCGACGCGGCCGTACGGCTGCTCGGTCAAATACAAGACCTGAAACAAGACCTGAAGTAAAAGCCGGCAGTGACAGGTACCTGACCGCACTGGTCAGGCAGCGGTCGGGAACCCCGGCCTACCCTTGGGGCGAACTACTTCGCCCAAGGGGACAACGAAATGAATCATGCGCACACCGCCGCGCAACCGGGCCCGGCCGCCCGCGCCGCTCCAGGCACCACCGCCGCCACAGCCGCTGCTTCGACGTCCTCTTCCTCCTCTTCCTCGAAATTCGCCACCGTCCTGCGTGTGACGGGCGGCAATTTCATGGAGATGTTCGACTTCTTCCTGTTCGGCTTCTACGCCACGCAGATCTCGAAGGCCTTCTTCCCGGCGGGCGACGAGTTCGCATCGCTGATGCTGACCTTCATGACCTTCGGCGCGGGCTTCCTGATGCGGCCGCTGGGCGCGATTTTTCTTGGCGCCTACGTCGACCGCGTGGGCCGCCGCAAGGGCCTGATCGTCACGCTCGCGCTGATGGCGCTGGGCACCCTGCTCATCGCCTGCGTGCCGGCCTACGCGACCATCGGCTTTGCCGCGCCGCTGCTGGTGCTGGTCGGACGGCTGCTGCAGGGCTTCTCGGCCGGCGTGGAGCTGGGCGGTGTCTCGGTCTACCTGTCAGAAATGGCAACGCCGGGGCGCAAGGGCTTTTACGTGAGCTGGCAGTCGGCCAGCCAGCAGGTGGCAATCATCGTGGCGGCAGCGCTCGGCTACTGGCTGAATGTGACCTTCACCTCGCAGCAAATCGGCGACTTCTACTGGCGCATTCCGTTCTTCGTCGGCTGCCTGATCGTGCCGGTGCTGTTCGTCATCCGACGTTCGCTGCAAGAGACCGAGGAGTTCATGGCACGCAAGCATCGCCCAGATGCGCGCGAAATCTTCCAGTCGATGATCGCCAACTGGGGCCTGGTGGTCGCGGGGATGATGCTGGTGTCGATGACCACCGTGTCGTTCTACCTGATCACGGTCTACACGCCCACGTTCGGCAAGTCGGTGCTGCACCTGAGCACGACCGATGCGCTGGTCGTCACGCTGTGCGTGGCCATCTCCAACTTCATCTGGCTGCCGATCATGGGCGCGCTCTCCGACCGCGTGGGCCGCAAGCCGCTGTTGATCCTGTTCACGGCGCTGACCATCCTGACCGCGTACCCGTCGCTCAAGTGGCTGGTAGGCGCGCCGAGCTTCGCGCGCATGCTCGAAGTGGAGCTGTGGCTGTCGTTCCTCTACGCGAGCTACAACGGCGCGATGGTGGTGGCGCTCACCGAGGTGATGCCGGTCAACGTGCGAACCGCCGGCTTCTCGCTGGCCTACAGCCTGGCCACCGCGCTGTTCGGCGGATTCACGCCGGCCATTGCCACGGGCCTGATCGAGATGACGGGCGACAAGGGCGCACCGGGTTTGTGGATGACCGCGGCGGCCGTCTGCGGGCTGGTCGCCACGTTGTTGCTGTATCGGCGCCAGGTGAATCCTGCGGATTCGGTGCGGGTGCCGGTGGTCTGAATTCTGGTTCTTGCGCTTGTCGGTTCAGGGCGCGCACCCGCCGACGGGGTACCTTGCTCCGCGAATGTCCCCCGGCCTGCGGCCTCCTCCTTTATTTCGCTGCG
>NZ_JBBCBO010000046.1:0-6327 GCF_037203865.1 Variovorax sp. CCNWLW186
TGTACTTTTCGACCATAAACCGGGTTACTTCAAGGAAGCAGACCCGGGCCTGATCACTCGGTGGACAGCGCGTTTCACCGCCATCTCGTTGACCTCGAACATCTCGGCCAGCACCCCCATGGTGTACCACCCGCTGAGATAGAGCCTCACCACTTCCGACTCTAGCTCCCTCGCCATCGCACGCGGCCGTCCCCACGTTTGACCTCTGGCCCGCGCCGCTGCTTGTCCGGCCATGCAGCGCTCTCGAATCAAGGCACGTTCGAACTCTGCGAATGACCCGAGCATCTGCATGAACAAGCGACCCGCAGCGGAATGCGTGTCGATGGTTTCAGTCAACGATCTGAAGCTTGCCCCGCGAGCCTCCAACAATGCCAGGACGTCAAGCAGATGCGAAAGAGAACGCGCTAAGCGATCCATCTTGTAGACCACCAAAACGTCGCCAGGACCGACCCGCTGCAGAAGGTCATCAAGCACCGGCCGATGCTTCACGGCCGACCGCTTTTCCTCATAGACGTTCGAGACTCCAGCCCGCAAAAAGGCCTCGAATTGCACAGCCGTGTTTTGCTCGACCGTAGAAACGCGCGCGTATCCAAAAATCATTGTTCTAACCTCCAAATGAAAAACGCCACCCGAGCGGTGGCATGAATGACTGTGGCGAAAAGCCGGGTACAGGGTGTGCGAGGGTCTTTCCCCCGCAAGCGGGTCCCCGAATACCGGCTTAGCAGGAAGGGGGGCGCATGGCCCGGGGCACGTAAGGCCTACCCGCCAGTCTGAAACGACCACTTAGAGCCAGCTGGCACACGTGGCCTCGCAGGCTCACCGGCAGCTGCGACCACGGGCGCGGAGGCACCGGCTTTCGCTCCATCGATGATCGACAAACCAGAGGGCGAAACGACAGAAGACCCATCGCCCGATATGCCGGCCTGCGACGGCGGCAGGCCGCCATCTGCGGCCGGCTTCATGCTGGCTTGCCGGTAATCCGACACCCGGCCTTCAGCCTCAACGGGCCACATGGTGGCTAGCGCGTTCCACTCGCCCAGGCTGAGCTTGACGGCGGGACCGATGACCTCGACCCGAACGCCCAGCTGCTGAAGCGTGTCGATCCCGATGCGCTCCAGGACTCGCGTATTGCCGTCTACCCACTCCACGACACCGGCCGTCTTGCCCCTGAAGGTCATCAAGCCCGAGAGCCGAACACGCCCTTTGGTGCCCAGGTCAGCGAAATAGCGTTCTTCAGGCGATCTGGTGTCTACTGGTGCCTTGGCCTCGACCTGTGGTTTTGCGGCCGTTGGCGGGGCCGCTGGGGCCGTTGGCGCGGCCGGGATGGCTCTCGCGGCCGATGCGCTGCCCGGCTTGGCCTTGACCGGCTCGGGCGGATGGAAGAAGGCCCAGAGTTTCCAGCTGCCGAAGATCAAGCACGCGACCGCGAACACGGCGCCGTACTTCACCATGCCGCCCTTCCAGAACACGATTCGATCATCGGTATAGGTGTCGGTGTCGGTGTCGCCTGAGACGTGGCTCTTATAGGTGCCGAAGTACTTGGGATCGTACTTGTTCAGCTTGTCCGCGACCTTCACAAACTCGCCGTTGCCCTGGCCCTTGTGGATCGTGACGCGATATCGCTTGTCCGCGCCCAGAGCGGTGAGCTTCAGAAAAATGAACTTCTGATCGACGCGCCGACGCCAGAGCGCCAGGACGTCCAGCAGCGATTGACCCATGAGCAGGATCGTGATGCCACGGTGCCCGTGCTCGGTCACAAACTGGGTCAGTTCGTCGCTGGCCTTCGTGCGGTTCGACCACCAGTTTTGCGCCTCATCGAACACGTGCAGCGCGTTGTCGCGGGTCTTCTCGATCCACGTGCCATCGATCATGACCTTCTTGCCGTTGCGCTCGACCTCGCGCGGCCGCATGTCCTCGCGCGTCAGCGGGAACAGCAGTTCCTTGACCTTCTCGAGAGCGATGCCAGAGGCCTCAGCGATGCGCTGCTTGCATTCGTCGGTGTCCAGGCCTTCGATGTACGCGACGACCTCGCGGCCCTTCTTGAGCCACGGAATCACCAGCGTGCTCATTGCCTCGTACGACTTGCCCGAGCGCGGGAGGCCTTCATAGAAAAGGATTGCCATGGTCTACCACTGGAAAAGGGTGAAAATTTTTCGGAGCATGCGGAAGGCATAGCCACCGCCGACGATTGCGAGCGCAGCAGGCACGCCGCATGCACTGACGATGTACAAAATGCCGCTGTCCATCGAGCCGAAAAGCCCGCCCAGGCCAGCTGTGAGCCAGCCCGGCATAGGGATCGATGCGATGAGCGACACGAAGGCGTTCACGACGCCTTCAAGGATCGAAACAAAGATGTCTGAGAGGAAGTCCCAGACGGCCGTGAACAGCTTCGCAATGAGCTTCAGCAGCCACTCGGTGAAGTCTTTAAGCATGGCCGGTCCTCAGTGATCGATGGCAACGCGAAACGCCATCCACGTGGCGAGCATCAGCAGCACCATGCGGACGATGAGAAACATCTGCGCGGCGAAGTTGGTGCAAAACATGTCGAAGGTCACGGCCTTATTGAGGAACGGCACCACACCGCTGGGACTCGGGCAGCTGCCTCCCGAACCCACGGTGAAGAAGCCGCCCACCGCACTGCCCAGAGGCGCAGCCTTGAGGTCATCGCTGGCCTTCTTCATGACCTGGGCAATGGTCTTGTCCTTCTTCGCGTACAGGTCGCCGATGCCCGCACCTTCACCGCCGCAGCCCTGGGCAGACGGGTTCTCCTGGCACGTGCTCTGCGACACGCCCGCACCCTTGCCGCCCTGGGTCTTCTGGCACACCGCATTCGTCGGGTCCTTAGCGCACTTGTCGGACAGCGACTCAGTGCGCGATGTGGTGCTGGTGCTGACCGCGCCGCCTGCGGTCGTGGTCGTTGTAGTCGTCGTCGTGGTGCAGTTCGCCCCCTCGCACTTCGTCGTTTCCTTCACGTCCTGCTTGGTGCCGCTGGCATCGGTCGAACTGGTTTGCTTGACGCCTTCAATGCCCTTGTCAGGCTCGGCTGGAACGCATCGCGTCTCGCCGTTGACCGTGCCTTCAAAACCGCCGGGACAGGGGTCATCCTTCGACGGTGGCGTAGGCGATCCCTGATCCGCTGTACACGTGCCGCCATCAAACGAACCGCTGCCCGCCCAATTGATCTTGGTTCCATCGTCGGATGGCGCACCGATCCGATCCCCAAGGCTTGCACTGCATCCCTTGCCCGCATCGGTTCCACCAAACGGCGGGTCAGGCACGTAGCACGACGTGCCAGGCACGCCCGAGGCCTTCGGGGCCGATCCGCTCATCTTGAACGTGTTCTTTGCTGCGGCATGCTGCTGGCAGAACTGTTCAAGCTCGCTCACCTGCGCCACGCACATCGTGTGCGTCGAGTCCTCTTGGTAACCACTAGCGCACTGACAACCACCAGCCACCGAGGTACTGTTTGCAGGACAGCCAAGCCGACCCTCCCGCCCCGTCTGTGACCAAGTCTTGCCGTATTGATTCTGAAAGAACACCCAGCACTGCGCGACAGGACGCACCTCGTACCCCCTCGACTCATTCGGCGGTGTGATGGTGATGAACGTCGCAGCCTGTGGACACGCCGAACCAGCGCTATCGCCCCAGGCTGTCCACTGGCTGCCATAGGTATATCGGTACTCGTTGACCTGCGGAATCACCGCATGCGCGCCGCTTGCATACATCGCAAGCAACAGCAGCACAAGGCGCACAACGCTAGACATTCCACAACCCCGCAACACACGCCGCACCGCAGCACACGCCGCAGAAGAAAGCGAAGATCAACCACATACACACCTCCGAAGAAAAAACGCCCCGGTGCAAGGCCGGGGCGTAGGGTGGAACACTGCTGATTAGCCGCGAATGAAGCCGAGCACCTTGCGCGCGCC
Organism: Variovorax sp. CCNWLW186; assembly: GCF_037203865.1. Taxonomy (NCBI): domain Bacteria; kingdom Pseudomonadati; phylum Pseudomonadota; class Betaproteobacteria; order Burkholderiales; family Comamonadaceae; genus Variovorax; species Variovorax sp. CCNWLW186. The sequence goes on from NZ_JBBCBO010000046.1 coordinate 3,930, forward strand.
CCAACCTGCGACCTTCGGGAGCATCATCAGCGCGGCGATTGCCAGGACGGCAGTCACCACGGTGCCGAAGTCCACGGCAGCCGTCAGGGACGAGAAATCCGGGCCGGTGGTCTGTGCGAACACGGGACCAGCCGAAGCCAGGACGAGAGCCAGGGCACGGCCCTTGTTGTTGCGAGCGATGCGAGCGAACTTGTTCATGGAAAACCTCTTCAATAACGAATGAAACGAAGCACCGCCCCAGCAGCCCATCCAATGACGTAGCTGCTGACCACAAGAGTGAATCCGAGCGCCCAGGCGGTGCCGAAATCGGCAGGCGACGGAAATGCAATACCGTTCACAGCGGAAAGCTCTGAACCGGTGATGAGCACCACGGCACACGTCGCCATGTCGGCGGGTTGCGTCGGGGTGGAAGTGATGACGCCGGAGGCGTCGGGTTGCGCGCAGATCACGACACGTCCTCAATGCAACGTGACGGGCTCTGGAAGCCACGAGAACGGGCCGGAGGGGTCCACCCTGCGAGGGGTGGTCCTGATGCGGATAAAGCTCTGAAAACCGCCGCCTGTTGGTGCGAATTCAGCAAGCAGAAGCTCGCCGGTTTCAGCATTGAGGTAGCCGCCTCCCGGCGCAGGTCGGAAGCGGTCGTTGACCGAAGCATTGCCCTGCACATACGCAGGCCAAAGAACCCAGCGACGGATATCGCGCCCAGGAGCATCCATGCCCCCTGCGCCGTGAATGCGTGCTCCATGGGGGAAGCTCCCAACGTTTTTGCTCTCCACCTTGGAGGCGTATTTCATGAGGTAGGCCACGGGGGCCGTGGACTTGTCGCGACGGCTCATGCCGTGGGGCCACATCGGCGGCTCCCAGTGCACGAGGCCAGCCTTGTCCTTGCGCTTCCAGCCGAGATCACCCTTGGGCGGTGTGAGCCCGCCAGCGAGCCAGACGATCACGTGGTAGTGGATGACGCCGCGTTTCTGAAGCTCAGCGACCCACGCATAGCGCAGCGTCTTGGCACCTGTCACCGCGTAGTGCCACTTGCGCAGGGCATCGAGGTAACGGCTGATGTGCTCGGGACGCCAGTTCCTGTTGTCGCCCTCGTAGGTCAGCGTCTGCATCCAGATTTGCTGGTTGCGCGGACCCATGTTGTGCAGCTGCTTCGCAGCGATCCCAAGGCCTTTGCGAAGACGGGTGACACGCGCTTGCGCGCGGTCGATGGTGATGCAGTTGTCAGCCCAGGCAATGACCGTGGGCTGACTCCTGCAAGTTGTTGATACTGAGACAAGCCCGCGCGCTGCGCGCGCTTCCGGCGACGAACGACGCGCACGAGCGGCGAAGGCTTCGCCAGCAGGAGAGAGCGCGAGCATGCTCACTTCGTCACCTCGATGACGGCAGGTACGCCCAGCTGCTTGAGCCAAGACTGATACGCGCGAGCCTCGGGCATGCACGAGCACACGCGCGTGCCAAGGCCACGGAAGCGAGGAAACCAGACGGTGATCGTCATGGCTGGGCCGCCTGACGTGCGACCACGTCGCGAATGATCTGGGTCACCCGCAGTTCGCTGTAGATGCACACCAAGGCGGTGATGCACCAGAGCACCAACGCGACGACACGCAGGTATGCGGCGAGGCGTCGGGCGCTGATCACAGCAGGCGCTCCAAGTCGAGGAAGATCGCGCACACGAGCCATGCGCGGTAGGCTTCTTCGGCTTGCTTGGTGGCTTCGTCGCGTGCACCAGGGCACAGCGCGACCTCCCAGAACTCGGCCGCATCAGCGGCACGCTCGAAGCGCGCACTGTGGGCCGACATGAGGCGCAGGGCCTCGGGAGCATCAGGCTCGAACAGCGCCAGCTGGTCGAGGTTCACGGCATCGCGCTTCACAGCGATTCACCCGCGACGGGCACAGTGCCCACGAGCCACTGCAAATCGATGACCACCGTGCGATCTGCATCGACGGTGGCGGTGATCGTCAGGCCGTCCGGCTTCTGGAAGCCGTCTTCTTCCTCGTTGGCCTCACGCAGCAGACCCAGGACAGCGCCCTGAATCTGCGCGAGCCGTGCAGCATGCATGGCTTGGTGCATGGTGCACCCCTCAAGCCTTGGGGAGCGGTGCGAGGCGCGGAGCCACCGCGAGGTTCCCCGAGCGGTCCACGTACAGGCTTGCGGGGTGCAGCTGGTATTCCCCGACCGCGTAGACCAGCGGCTGACCCTGGTCGTTTTTGTCGAGGATGATTTCGGTTTTCTCGGGGAACGGATTCGGCTTGCCGTCCTTGGCAACGGTGTGGATGTACACCGTCTGGAAGTCCATGTTGTAGGCCTTGCCGGAGGTCTTGCCGACGCCCGCTTGGTTGCGGGTGATGACAGCGGGGATGCTGACTTTGATCATTTGGTGGCTCCTGTTAACGT
>NZ_JBBCBO010000047.1:0-6242 GCF_037203865.1 Variovorax sp. CCNWLW186
CAAGTGCTGCGGTAAGTGCGAACGAAGGACAGAGGGGCCGGGCTGCTGTCGGTGAAGTCGGTTTCGGAGCGGAATTTTTCGGCTGTGACGGGGAGGATGGGATTGCCGGCCATCGCTCCCGCTGGCGCCTTGCAGCTGTTGGCACCTTCCTGTTCGGGAGGGGCAGGGACGCAAACTGTTTGAGTGGCGTCTTCCTGGAAACCATCTTCGCACTTGCAGCCACCAGCTACTGAAGCACTGTGCGCAGGACACATCTGAGGCGAATAATGAACTGCAACGCCATACCTGACCTCTTGGTAGGGCGACCAAGACTGATTGCTAGCGATCTCGCAGCCCGTCGTTTGAGGATAGACCACATTGCAAAATGCGCGGGGATTTGGAGGCCGGGCATAAATGTAGTAGTGAAGCAATGTCTCCGCGGCTTCTTGACAGCTTGCAAGAAGCGGACTCCAGACGCCATTTCCTGCTTGAACTTGGCACTGAGCCCCCGCCGGTTGCGGTGCTACAGCTTCGGCGTCACGAAATCCTGAGGCACACAGAATGAGGGCTGCCAAGCCAAGCGTCTGGAATGATTTTTTGCATTGATTCACCTTGTTTAGCTGCTGCATCACAAGATCTTTCGCCCGCAAAAAACTCAAGAGACACAATTGTTTCTGCCGCTTTATCTGCTTACTCATGAACGCTCCCTCAAGTATTCTGATTAGCAAGGGAGCGCTCACATGATCGGTGCCCTGCTCGCCTGCGTACATATTGTTTCAAGATAGCCGAACATCCTTCCTCAGCCAATGACCGGGCGAAGTGATTTGCGCTGCATACGTCAATGTGAATATGAAAGTTCGCGCTGTTGTTGTCGCAGCACGACGCTCGAACTGCCCGCAAAGCCAGTGCACGGCCACTGCGCCGGCCTTGCTTGGGGCGATGGCTATCGGTTGTGAGCGCTTGGTGCAGGACCGGCTCGAACGCCGTGAGCTTGCCGTCGAGCTTCACCCGCTCGTACTTCGGCACCACATCGCTGGGAGCCCGGAGCCACTTCTTGACCGTATTGCGCGACAGGCCCGTGCGCTTTGCGATCTCGCTGAGAGAGAGTTGGTCGCGCAGCCTCATGCGCCTGACCTTGCCAATCATGTCCATGGTGATCACCTTGAATCCCCTGCTGAAATTCTCAGCAGGTCAGTGGAACACCCTGGTCAATATTGGATTGGCACTTTGCGGTTTAGCTGGTCAAGATTGCATCGGCACTAACAGCCTTGGTGCTCGGACTGCCCTGGCAGCGTGTTGGCGAGGCCGGCGTGATCAAGGTGGTGTGAGCCCGTCCATTGCGGAATGTGCCGATGGCGGCCGGCTAAGCCTGCTGGCACCATCACCGCCCTGATGGACAGCAGCAGCGCCAACGCCCTTGATGCAATCCCTGATCCGGCGTTCTCGGGCATGAGCTTCGCACAGGTGTGCGCCTTGGCCAGCCGGCTGCAGAGCGAGGTACGGCACGCTCAGGCGCTGAACGCCAAGATGGCCCATGAGATGGCCGTGCTCAAGCGGCTGAAGTTCGCCGCCAGCGCCGAACGCTTCAGTCCCGAGCAGAGGAGCCTGCTGCAAGAGGTCATCGACGAGGACCTGCAAGCCCTGGAACGCGAGGTAGGGAAGCTGCAGTCGCCAGCCAAGGCCGCAGGGGAGAAGCAGACCCCGAAGCGCCAGGCGCTGCCGGCCCACCTGCCGCGCCACGACATCCACCACGAACCCGACGACACCATCTGCACCACACCGGGCTGCGGCTGCCAGATGAAGCGCATCGGCCAGGACGTGGCCGAGAAGCTCGACTATGAGCCTGGACGCTTCAGCGTGCAGCGCCATGTGCGTGGCAAGTGGGCCTGCACCCAATGCCAGACGCTGATCCAGGCACCGGTGCCTGCCTGCGTGATCGACAAGGGCATCGCCACCGCCGGCCTGATGGCGCATGTGGCGGTGGCCAAGTACATCGACCACCAACCGCTGTACCGCCAGGAGGCTAGCCTGGGCCGCGCAGGCTTCGCAGTGCCGCGCTCCACCCAGGCCGAATGGATCGGCGCCATCGGCGTGGAACTGGCGCCGTTGGTGCAGGCCATGCGCGAGGACCTGCTTGGGCGCCACGTGCTGCACGCCGACGAGACCCCGGTGGCGATGCTCAAGCCAGGTCATGGCAAGACGCACAGAGCCTACTTGTGGAGCTACTGCACCACGGTCTGGGACGAGGTCAACGCCGTGGTCTTCGACTTCGCCGAAAGCCGTGCCGGGCACAACGCACGGCGCTTCCTGGGCATCGCCGAAGACGGCAGCGGCGGCTGGCGAGGTACGCTGATCTGCGACGACTACGCGGGCTACAAGCAGGTGATGAGCGCCGGCGTGACCGAGGCCGGCTGCCTGGCGCACGCACGGCGCAAGTTCCATGAGCTGTGGGCCAACCACAGCAGCATGCTTGCCGAGGGCGCGCTCAAGCTGTTCGCCAACCTCTACGACATCGAACGCGAGGCCAAGGACCTCGGGCCGAGCGAGCGATTGCACTTGCGGCAAGCCAAGTCCAGGCCGGCGGCCGACTTGCTGCACGCCTGGTTGATGGCCAACCGTCAGAAAGTGCCAGACGGCAGTGCGACGGCCAAGGCCATCGACTACAGCCTCAAGCGCTGGGCTGCGCTGACGCGCTTCATCGACGACGCCGACCTTACCGCGGACAACAACCGCATCGAGAACCTGATCCGTCCCATCGCGTTGGGCAGGAAGAACTGGCTGTTCGCCGGTAGCCTGCGCGCGGGCCAGCGCGCCGCCGCCATCATGAGCCTGCTGCACACCGCCAGGCTCAATGGCCATGAGCCCTACGCTTACCTCAAGGACGTACTGCAGCGGCTGCCGACCCAGCCAGCATCTGCACTGCGCGATCTCCTGCCGTACCGCTGGACGCCGCTGACCTGAGCTGCGGCATCTCCGGCGTCAAGATGACTTCGCCTGGCGCATACGTCGCAGTAGCCGGCCAGCAAGATCGGGAAGTTGATGCCGCACTACTGAATTGAACCCACGAGCTCAGCCAATAGAGCGGCGCGCCGCAGCCGTTAAGCTTTCGCCCGCGGCTTCATGCGGAAGCTGATGCCCATGCGGTTAATGGCGTTCATCGCGGCGATGGTGAGGGTCAGGTTGACCAAGTCCTTCTCGCCGAACACTGCCAACGCCGCCTCGTAGGCTTCATCGGAAGCGTGTGTTTCGCTGACGCGGGTGACTTCCTCGGACCAGGCGAGGGCCGCACGCTCTTGCTCCGAGAACAGGTACTCCGCTTCGTGCCACACCGGCACGAGGACTACTTTCTCAACCGACATTCCGCCAGTCATCAGGTCACGGGTATGGATGTCGATGCAGTGGGCACAGCCATTGATCTGCGAGACTCGCAGGAACACCAGATGGATAAGCTGGCTGGGCAAGGACGTGCCAGAGGTGACGAAGTGATGCAGGCCACCGATGGCCTTGGCGCCCTCCGGGGATACTTGGAACCAAACTGCGCGGGTCATGAAACGCTTTCTTCAAGTTGAGACTGGATGCGGCTGCAGGAGCAACCTGGTCTCAAGACGTTTGACGTGATCGCGTTGTGACAGTCGCAGGGGAAAGAAATGTCGCCCCAGGCCTCAGGTTCCTGGTGGCAGCGGGTTTGGCCGGGAGCTCAGGAGACGAGTGGCTTATCCTTCAACGTTGCCAACTTCACCGGATTCCGCTGGATGCGAACCCGAGAGACCTGGACATTGGTGAACTCAAATGTCTGTACGGAGTCAAGCGCACCATCGATGTAGCGCAGGAGGGACCATTCGCCATTCAGTATGGCCAGCTCAAGTCGCATAGCGTCACCGTGGCGAAGGTGCATCGCGTAGTAAAGCTGAGCGATGCGTTGAGCGCCAAACAAAGGCCTCGCCAAGCTTGGCCTGACGTCGCCAAAGTCGCCCAGCATCTCCGCTTCCTCTGCGAGCAGCCTCTTAATGCCCTCAAGGTGACCGCTCGAAATTGCTTGAACGAGTCGTCGCAACAGTTCCAGCTGAGCCACTGCTGGCATTGGCGGCGCCTTCATGCCCGCTGATTCGCGTGCGTTCTCCAGCCTTCGCTTGGCTCTATGGACAATCTGCCGGGCGGAGGCTTTGCTTCGGCCAATGGCCTCGGCTACTTGCTCGTACTCAGCGTCAAACACCTCACGCAGCAAAAACGCGGCCCGCGCTTCCGGCGACAGGCAGTCCAGAAGTAGCAAGAAGGCGATGGACACATTGTCGGCGGTCTCACACGCTTGCTCAGGCGTGGTCGGCGCCTGTTCCAGTAGCGGCTCGGGGAACCACGCGCCCGCGTACGTCGCTCTCCGCAGTTTGGCCGCCCGAAGACGGTCAATCGCCATCCGCGTGGTCACGGTCACGAGCCAAGCTTCAGCATTCAAGACTTGGGCCTGGGACGACTTCGTCTCCTCATGCCAGCGCAACCATGCGTCCTGCACCAAGTCCTCCGCCTCCTGTACGGAGGAAAGCATGCGATAGCCAATAGCCATCAACCTGGGACGCACGTTCGAGAACAGTTCGGTAGACGCGGACGACATGGCGAGCAAGTCTAGTACGAAGGTCAAGCTCCTTGGTGGGCGTGGCCATCTCTTCGGCGCGGGCTAGTTTCGGCCATCGGTCTACGACGTAGGGGGTGATGCCATACTTCATCGCTACCCTGCTCCTGTAATCAAGTCCACCTAAGTTGGGTGGACGCGATCCTTTCTGCCGTCAGCCCCGATTTCAAGATGACTTGGCCGGACGGATACGAAGCAGTGACCAGCCAGCTGTAAAAGAACGCGTGGTAGAGCCCAACCAGACTGATGAACAGGCAGGCGGCAGCGATGAGCCATGGAACAACTCGGCGAGAGTGTGTCACTTCACTTCCTACAAACGTATGCGTACTTCAAGACCGCTGTGGGTCGAAGTTCTGGCGATACCAGTGATGGTGCTCAGGCGATGGCCGCTTCTACTGTGCGGACAAACTCCCCGAGAGCCTCAGCGCAAAGCCGTATGCAAGATTGATCAACGATGAAAGACCATCGTCCTTCCATCGCGGAGCCGCATGCATACGTCAGCATGCATGCTGGCTTGTCCACCGAGTAGATCAAGCTTTCATCTCGGCCGAGAGCGAATGTAATTCGCTGGTCACCCTTACCCAATACTCCGAGTTCCAAGGCGAAACTACTTGGATTTACTTGCCATTCGACAAGCCGTTCACGCAGTAATTTCAGCGCAACGAGATCCATCAGGACCTGGGGTAAGGTGACATGAAAGTCAGTCACAGTGCCTGCACTCCGGTCGATATCGCCCCGCGGCCAAAACTCGCCACTCGCCTCGACCCTGCACACCAGCGCTCCAGTCGCTTGCGAGTGCGCTACGAATGTGCACCCGAACCGGGCACGACCGCTGGCAGCCGGCATTGACCAGTTTGCACTTTCCCTTTTAGCGGCGTGGTCCATTGTTTCCTTTGGGTTTGATGGAATGCTCCTCGTGGCTGTTCACGTTTCTTTCACCTGTGTCGTGCGGTGTCCGACCACGCGCTTCGTGGCCTCCCATGTCCCGGCCGGGACCTTGATCTGGTATTGGTGAATCAGGATCCAAGTTTCCTGTCCCCAATGCGCCTCGAAGCCTGCTCCGGCGGCCATCGACCGATTCGGGCGAGTATGGATCACCAGGCAGAAATGGGGATGGCGTCGAGAACACTCGATTGCCGATTCCCTTGCACAGCTCCTGAATCATTCCCGGTATGGTGAAGTCAAGAGGTGAAATTGGCCTAGATTGAGGCCACGAAAGCGCAGGTGGTGGGATGGGAATCCCCTCTGGGTCATAAGAACCACCTTGTGGCACAGGACTTGGACCGACCGGTATCGGTATGCCACGCGGACCGCGAACAGTTTGCAACCCTCTCGGATCGGTCGCTCCGAGCGGGTTTCCATCTACATAGTTGAATCGATTCCAGCCCCCGCCAAGACCGATGGGGTCGCCCTGCGGATAGCGGCCGGTTCTAGGATCGTATGAGCGAAAGTAGTTGTAGGACAGCCCACTCTCTTCATCCGCATACTGCCCCGGGTACCTCAGGTTGAACTTCACCTCGGAGACGCTGGTGGTGCCCGGGTTCGGTGTGATGTCGAGATTGGCGAACCGGTTCTTCGCAATCGTCGGCTTGTCCTCCCCGAACGCGCTGTAGCTCCACTGCCAGACGGCTTGCCCGCT
>NZ_JBBCBO010000048.1:0-3154 GCF_037203865.1 Variovorax sp. CCNWLW186
CGCGCGTCGTAGAACGGCAGCAGTTGCGTGAATACCGCACCGGTCACTTTCTTGACCGGGTCGACCCAGAAGTAGCAGTTGAGCAGCCCAGCCCACGCGTAACTGCCTGCGCTGCGACCGTTGGGCCCGGGCTGCGTGTTGATGTCGAACGAAAGGCCCCACTTCTGCGGCATGCCGGGGAATAGGTCGGCGTCGTTCGACCACGCTGCCGCGGATGTCTTCAGCGGGTTCACGTTCAGATCGCCGATCTGGTTCTGGCGCATCATGGCCACCGTCTGTGGCTTCAGGATGCGGGCGCCACGGAACGTACCGCCGCTCAGCAGCATCTGCAGGAGGGCCATGTAGTCGCGCGGCGTGCCGAACAGGCCACCCCCGCCCGAGAAGAACTCCGGGCGCTGCGGCATTTCGAACGGCATCGACGTGAGCGAGCCATCCGACTGGCGGATGTACGTCGTCGCCACGCGACGCTTCTGCGCACTGCTAATCAAGAAGCCGGTATCGATCATGCCGAGCGGCGCGAAGATGTTCTCGCGGAAGTAGACCTCGAGAGATTGATCGCTGACGGCCTCGACGATCTTTCCCACGGCGTCCATGCCCGTGCCGTACTGCCAGCGATCACCCGGGTCGAACTCGAGCGGGGCGGCGAATGCGCCGTTCTTGCTTTCGGCGATATCGGGCAGACCCGTGAACTTCTCGTACTGGGGCAGCTTGTCGCTCCAGTTGCTATAGGTAAGGCCCGAGGTGTGGGTCAGCAGGTGGCGCAAGGTGATTGGCCGCCTGGCGGGCCGCAGCGTGGGTGCCCCAGACGCATCGAAGCCTTCCAGAACCTTGGGCGACGCCAGTTCCGGCATCAGTTTGCCCACGGGATCGTCAAGTTGCAGCTTGCCCTGTTCGACGAGTTGCATGCAGGCGATTGCCGTTACCGCCTTCGTCATTGACAGCAGCCAGAAGACGGTGTCGAGCGACATGGCTGGACCGTGCGCCTCGTCGCGCTTGCCGAACGACCCTTCGTAGACGGTGCCTTTGTCAGTCGCACCCACGGCAACGACGCCAGCGACTTGCCTCCCGTCAACAGCACGCTGAAGCATTCGATCGATCGAGTTGAAGACGCCACTGCGAGGGTATTTGGCCACCGGGCTCGGGGTACGTGCCGTCGCCGCCATAACTGGGGCGCTCGCCAACTGGGCGAGCGCGGGGACGGTCATCAACGTGGCAGCACCTTTGAGCAGATTGCGCCTACTGAAGCCTTGGTTCATGTTCATGACTCCTGTCAGGCGCGCGCGATCAGGGTTTGCAGAACCGTATCCAGGGACACGGTGCCTTTGCGCGTGCTGGATGCGTCACCCTCGAAGTCGATCCACCCTTCATTGAAGCCATCCAGCATCTGGGCGCGTGGAACCGGGTTCTTCATCCCCTGCGACTTGAACAGCGCCTCCCAGGTGGCGCGCGGCACCGCTTCCATCCGTACCTCGCGTTCGAGCACGCGCCCAAAGGCCGCGGCGATGTCATTGGGTGACAAGCGCGCGCCCTCCAATTCGACGACGCGCCTGCCCTGCCAGGTTTCCTGGAGCAACTCGGCCGCCACGCGCCCGATGTCCTCGGTGGCGACCATCGGCACCGGCTTGTCCAACGGGTAGAGAAAGCTCGGGATCACGCCGGTCGTGCGGGCCGGTGCGACATCCCATGTCGCGTTCTCCATGAACCAGGCGGCGCGCAAGAAGGTGATAGGCAGCGGCAAGGTTCCCAGGCTTTTCTCCTGCAACTGGTGCTGCTGCAGCAGGTTTGGCTGCAGCGCTTGAGCGCCTATCGTCGACAGGGAGACAACCTTGGAGGGCCGCGCGACTTCGAGCGCCTCACGGACGGCGGCGATCACACGACGCGCTTCGTTAAAGTCGGGCGACGGATCGAACACCGGCGGCAGCAGGAAGAAAACCCCTTGCACGCCGGCGAAGGCCTTCTTCAGTGCGGCGGCATCGTACAGGTCCGCGACTGCGACCTCACATCCTTTGCGCGCCCATGCCGCGCCCTTTTCGGCATTGCGCACGACTGCTCGTACCCGCTGTCCATTGTCGATGAGTACCCTTGCGACGGTACCCCCGACCTGACCTGTGATTCCTGTAATGGCGAACATTCGAGACTCCTTGGGAAGGCGGCACTGAGCCGCGGTGCAAGAAGTCTCGGAGAACGAGCTTGTTACTTCAATGACATGGGTGTCATTTCATTAATGACACAAGATCATCATTGAAGCTGGAGGCTAATGCAGCAGCGCGACGATGAAGTCCAGAAACGCGCGCGTCTTCGCGGGCACATGATGGCGTGACGGGTGCAGCGCATACAACGGAAACCGCTCATCGGGCCAGTCTGGAAACACCTCGACTAATCGACCATCGGCAATCATCGGCCCGACGCCCAAGTCCATGACTTGGGCCATCCCGTGACCGGCGAGGCACACGCTGTACAGCGTTCCGGCATCATTGACCGTCAACGAGCCGCTGGTTTCGAGCACCAGCTTCTTGCGACGTTTGTGAAACTCCCATGGATAGGGGCGCCCGGACTCCGGATCTCGGAACTGAATGCAGACGTGATGGCCCTTCTCGAGTTCGCGTGGGTCTTTGGGATGGCCGTAGCGCTTGAGGTAGGCGGGCGCTGCGATGGTCACCATCCGGGTGTCCAGCAGCTTGCGTGCAACCAGTGTCGACGGGCGAGGATTTCCGAAGCGCACGGCCAGATCGAAACCATCGGCCACAAGGTCGCCCAGGCGATCCGTTGTGATCAGTTCGAGGCGCAACTGCGGGTAGCTCTCGAGGAATGCGCCCAGCCTTGGCCCCAGGATCAGCCGAGAGAAATACGGATCAAGATTGACCCTCAGGCGCCCGCGAACGGCGGCCGCGCCTTGGGCGGCGGAGGCCGCAGCCTCTTCCAGGCCGGCCAAAAGGGGCATCACCTGCTCGTAGAAGCGCCTGCCCTCGTCGGTGAGGCTGACAGATCGCGTGGTGCGTTCGAGCAGCCGAATACCCAGCCGCGCCTCAAGCCGCGCAATCGACCGGCTGACGCCAGATTGCGACATGTTCAGTATGTCGCCAGCCGCCGCAAACGTGCCGCTGTCGACGATCGCGGACAGCACGCTGATCCCGTTTGTCACCCGATCGTCAAA
>NZ_JBBCBO010000049.1:0-1826 GCF_037203865.1 Variovorax sp. CCNWLW186
GTGGAACACGCCGCAGGCACGCCCGACGCCAGGATCGTGACGACGCAGTGGCACCCTGACTTCAGTCTGCCGCTGCTGGTGACCGCCCCTCCGCGCAGCACCGCCTACACCTACGATCCGTTCGGCAACACGCTCTCCAAGACCGTGACGGAGGCCTACACCGGCAGGACCCAGACCTGGCAGTGGACCTACAACGCCCAGCAATTGGTGGCCACCACCACCGAGCCCAACAGCGCCGTCACCAGCTACGCCTACGACCACCGAGGCAATGTCCTCACTTCCTCCAACACCCTCGGCCACGTCACCAGCTACGCCTACGACAACGCCAACCGTGTGGAGAGCATGACGGCGCCCAACGGCCTCGTCACCACCTACACCTACGACGCCCGCGATCGCCTGCTGACCCAGACCGTCGGCGGCCAGCAGATCACCATGCTCGGCTACAAGCCCTACGGCAAGGTCGAGACCCTCGTGCTGCCCACCGGCCTGATCCTGACCTACACCTACGACGCCGCTCAGCGCCTCATCGGCTGGCGCAACAACCGCGGCGAGAGCGGCAGCTACACGCTGGACGGCATGGGCAACCGTACCGCCGAAGAGATCAAGGACAGCACCGGCAACGTTGCCTGGAATGCGGCGCGGGTGATCAACAACATCAACCGGCCGGCCATGAAGGTGGATGGCCCGAACCAGGCCACCGCCTTCGGCTACGACGCCAACGGCGAGCTCACGCGAGTCACCAATGGCCTGATCCAGAGCACCGAATACGGCCTCGACAGCCTGCGCCGTGTGGCGGCCATCACTGATGCCGCGGGCGCCACCGCCACACTGAAGTACAACGCCTTGGATGCCGTCACCGAAGCCAAGGACTTCAAAGGCGTGATGACCGGCTACGTCCGCGATGCGCAGGGTAACGCCACCGGCGAGACCAGCCCCGATGTGGGCACGGCCAGCACCCAGTACGACGCGCTGGGCCTGCCGAGCCAGATCACCGACGCCCTCGGGCAGGCCACCATCATCACCCGCGATCCCTTGGGCCGGCCGACCATCCTCGTCTTCGCCGACGGCAAGTCCACCACGCTGCGCTACGACCAGACGCCCGCGAGCAAGGGCTTCCTGTCGGAGATCATCGACCGCAGCGGCACCACCGAGTACATCCGCGACAGCTTCGGCCGTGTGACCCAGAAGCGCCAGACTCTCGTCAACGGCAGCGTGCAGCAGGTCAACTACGAGTACAGCCCGAATGGTCTGCTGCAGAGGACTATCTACCCCGGCGGCTCGGCGCTGACCTATATCTACGAGATGGGCGGCCGCCTCTCGGCCTTGCACTGGAACGACGCCCCGCTCATCACAGACATTGCCTGGAACCCGCTGGGGCAGCCCATGCGGTGGACCTGGGCCTTCGCGTCTCCCACGATGCCAGCCCACCGGGCCTATGACACGGCGGGCCGCCTGACAGCCACGGAGTTCAGCAACTACGTCTACGACGCCGCGGGTCGCATCACCAGCCTGACGCAGCAGCTCTACGGCCCGGGTGACGCCGACCCGACACAGAGCACCATCTCGCTGGCGCCCCGCACCTGGACCGTGGGCTACAACGCGCTGGGGCGCATCATCGGGTTCGATGCCGCTGGCGACACGGCCGCCTTCGGCTATGACACCAACGGCAACCGGATGAGCAGCTTGCGAGACCTCAATGGTCTGAACACCAGCCGCAGCTATACGGTAGGCCCGTTAAGCAACCAGCTCACCGGCTTCACCCAGAGCATCAACGGCGCCAGCAGCACCAGCGTCACCTACGGCTACAACGCCAACGGCGACCTCGT